>NZ_LZIZ01000030.1:0-50659 GCF_001666915.1 Mycobacterium sp. E3339
CGTTGATCGACCGGAGATGTTGGGCGGCAAGCACTTCCGTGGGCGCCAGCAACGCACACTGGTAGCCGGCGTCCACCAGTTGCAGCATCGCGAGCACCGCGACGATGGTCTTGCCCGAACCGACCTCGCCCTGCAGCAGGCGGTTCATCGGGCGGGTGGACGCCAGCTCCGTCGCGAACACGTCCAGCACCTCGCGCTGGCCGGCGGTCAGCTCGAACGGTAAGCGCCCCAACAGTTCCGCGGCCAAGCCGTCGGGCCGCGCCGGCGCCGCGGGCCCGGACTCCGACAGTTCGCTGTGCCGCCGGGCCGCCAGCGCCCACTGCAACCCGACCGCCTCGTCGAAGGTCAGCCGCTCCCGCGCCCGCCTGCGCGCCGCCTCCTCTTCGGCCAGGTGGATGTCGCGCAGCGCCCGGTCCTCGGAGACCAGGCCGTGATGGTCGCGCAGCTCCGCGGACAACGGGTCGTCCACCGGATCCAGGACGTCGAGCACCTGGCGCACGCACCGGAAGATGTCCCAGCTCTGCAGCTTTGTGGTCGCCGGATAGATCGGGAAGAAGGCCCGCTCGAACGCCGCCATCTGCACCTCGCCGGTGGTGGCCTGCGAGGCGATGGCGATGTTCTTCAGCGAGCTCGTGCCGCGGTTCTTGCCGTCCGGGGAGTCGAGGATGAGGAACGCCGGATGGGTCAGCTGCATGACGTTGTTGAAGAAGCCGACCTCGCCGGAGAGCATCACCTTGGTGCCCTTGGTCAGGTCCTTCTTCAGGTAGTTCGCGTTGAAGAACGTCGCGGTCACCTTGTTGCGGCCGGCGCCGAGGGTGATGCGGTGGCACACCCGGTTCGGGGTCTTCTTCATGGGGAACGTCTTGGTTTCGGCGATCGTGTCGACGATCGTGATGTGCTCGCCGGCCGGCGGCTTCTGGTCGTCGGAGTCCCAGCGGGTCGCGCCCTCGGTGTAGCTGCGCGGATAGTGGCGCAAAAGGTCGTCGACGGTGCGGATGCCCAGCTCCTCGTCGAGCTGATCGGCGGCCTTGGCGCCCACCACGAAGTCCAGCCGGTCGCTCAGCGTGGCCACGGCTACTCGACCCCGATCAGCAGCGCGTCCCCGCGATGCCCGGTGCGGTAGGTGACCAGCTCGGTCCCCGGGTGATGGTCGTGCATGTGCTCTTCCAGGATGTCGGCCACGGCCGTGACGTCGTCGTCCGTTTCGATGCCGGCGCCCACCAGCACGGTCACCAGGTCACCGCCCGAGGCCAGCAACAGGTCGAGCAGGCCGATGGCCGCCGCGATGGCGTCGGCGGCCACGATCAGCACCTCGTCCCCCGCGATGCCCAGGCCGTCGCCGGGCTGGCAGCGCCCCGCCCAGGTCAACGCGCTCTCGGTCGCGATGCGCACCGAGCCGTGCCGGGCGGCACCCGCGGCGCGGGCCATGGTGTAGCCGTCGTCCACCGCCTGCCGGCCGGTTTCGTGCACGGCCAGCGCGGCCAGCCCCTGCACCATCGATCCCGTCGGGATCGGCACCACGTCGATGCCCCAGCCGATGGCCGCGGTGCACCCGGCCACCAGCTCCTCGGCGGGCACGTAGCCGTTTGGCAGCACCATCACCTGCGCGGCGCCGGTGTCGATCACCGCCCGCATCAACTGGTGCGCGCTGATGGTGGTGACCGGGTCGCCCCCGCCCGCGTCCCGCTGCAGCACGCAGGCGCCCTCGCCGCCGAACAACTCGGCGGCGCCGTCGCCGTCGACGACGGCCAGCACCGCGCGTTCCCGCGTCCAGCCGCCGGCCGGCAGCCCGGTGGCGCCGGAGCTCAACGCCGAAATCACGATGCGGCTCAGCCGCCCCGCGGCCAGCCCCGCCTCGACCGCGGCACCGGCGTCGTCGGTGTGCACGTGCACCGAGTAGGTGCGGTGGGCCGGCGACGGCGCGGCGGCGATGCCCACCGAATCGCCGAGCTCCCCGAGCCGGTCCCGCAGGGCGTCCGCCGCGGCCGGTTCGCATCCGTCCAGCCGGTACATCACCTCGAACTGCGGCGCGGGGCGTTCGGCGGCGCCCTGCGGTTGCGGCGCGCGCGGCGACAACTCGTAGACGCTCCGGGCGGGCGCCTGCCCGGTGACGGTGGCGCGCAGGGCGTCCAGCAGGACCAGCAGGCCGCGGCCCCCCGCGTCCACGGCACCCGCGTCGGCAAGCACGTCGAGCTGCTCGGGTGTCTTTTCCAGGGCGACCACCGCCGCATCCCCGGCGGCGATGAGCGCCGGGGTGAGCCCGTCCCCGGCTTGGACGCACTCCCCGACGGCGTCGGCTGCGGCCCGCAGCACCGACACGATGGTCCCGGGGATTTCCTGGCCGCCCATCGAGGCGATGACCAGCTCGACACCGCGGCGCAGCGACGCGCCGAGCGTCGGGGCGTCGATGTGGGGCAGTTCACCGCCGGAGTCGGCCGCCGCGGACGCGGTCACGTCGGCAACGCCGCGCAGGATCTGCGACAAAATCACACCGGAATTGCCGCGGGCGCCGTTCAGGGCGCCGGCCGACATCGCGGCGGCGGCCCGCGCGACGCACGCCGACCCGCCCTCCGAATTCAGCCCGGCGTTGGCCTCGGCCAGCGCCGATCGCATGGTGAACAGCATGTTGGCGCCGGTATCGGAGTCGGCCACCGGGAAGACATTGAGCCGGTTGATCTCGTCGATGTGGGTGATGAGGTCGCTGACGGCGGTGTGCGCCCAATCCCGCAAGGTGGTCGCGTCCAGCAGGCGTTCCGACGGTCCCAGTGTTACCCACCTCCTTCACAACCAGCGTGGGCGCCAGCGTAGCCCGGTGACACCGGCCGCGGCCGCCCGTGACCACCACCCGCCGGCGGGGCGATCCGGCCCATTGAGCCTAGCCAGACGGGGCGACAGCGGTCCCGATCGTTTTGGCGGTTGCCACGCCGATCGCCTATCCTGGTTGGGCCCGGTCAACCGGGCTGTCCCGGCCACGTGTCAGACCGCCGAGCCGGACCCCCGAGATTTGAGGAGCTTGAACCATGGCCGCTGTGTGCGACATCTGCGGGAAAGGCCCCGGCTTCGGCAAGTCGGTGTCGCACTCCCACCGCCGCACCAGCCGCCGGTGGGACCCCAACGTCCAGACGGTGCACGTTGTCACCCGCCCGGGCGGCAACAAGCAGCGCCTCAACGCCTGCACGTCCTGCATCAAGGCCGGCAAGGTCGTCCGGGGCTAGGGGCGATCGCAAGCGCGGCGTTGCCGGGCGCTGCGGGTCGCCCCATCGGGGCAGGGGCGATCGCAAGCGCGGCGTTGCCGGGCGCTGCGGGTCGCCCCATCGGGGCTAGCCAGACGTTAGTCCGGGCTACATCACGACGTGCCCGGCGTCGACGGGTATCGACACGCCCGTCACGTAACGCGCGCGGGGGCCCACCAGCCATAGCACCGCTTCGGTCACGTCTTGCGCCTCGACCAGCGGCACGTCGGGCAGCAGCATCTGGGCGACGGCCGGGTTCGGGTTCTCCAGCATCCGGTTGACCACGAAGTCGTTGAGAATCATCGGCGTCGTGACACCGGCCGGGTGCACCGAATTGACCCGAATCTTGTGCGGCGCATAGGCATTCGCCGCCGACCGCATGAGCCCGACGACACCGTGCTTGGACGCGGCGTAGGCGAACATCGCCGCACTCCCGTCTCCGCCCTTGCCGGTCAGACCCTGCGACGAGCTGATGAGCACCACCGAACCGCCTACGCCCTTGCGGATGATCGACGGCACCGTCGCCAGCATCGTGTGCCACACGCCCTTGAGGTTGGTGTCCACGATCGTGGTGAACACCGGCTCGGACTCGATGTCGGTGAGCCCGATCGCCACCACCCCGGCGTTGGCGACGACGATGTCGATCTCGCCGAGAACGTCGATTGCGCTTTGCACCCCGGCCTGCAATTGCGGCAGGTCCCGCACGTCGGCGACGACCGGCACCACCTTGCCGCCCGCCGCTTCGACCAGACGCGCGGTTTCGTCGAGATCCGATTTGCTGCCCAGGGGGTAGGGAATCGCGTCGATGTCGGCGCAGATGTCCACCGCGATGATGTCGGCGCCCTGTTCGGCGAAGGCCACCGCGTGGCTGCGGCCCTGGCCGCGCGCCGCGCCGGTGATCACGGCGACCTTGTTGTCGAGTTCACCCATGACTACACCTCCAGTGTCGTGCCGGTCTCTTGTTCGGCGAAGGCCACCAGGCGCGCGGCCGCCTCGTAGTCGCAGGCGACCGGCGAGCGGCCGGCGAGCACCGGGCCGCCGCGCAGGCCGAACCTGCCGCTGACGCCGACGTAGCTGCCCGGCGGAATCGGTTCGCTGATGCAGTACAGCGTGGGCGCCGCGCCCTGGTCGATGTCGTTGGCCAGCCGGTCGGCCACCGCCTTGACCCCTTTGTGGGCCACCGCCATCAGCGGCGAGTCGCCGACCTGCGACAGATTCGAGGCCACCCAGCCCGGATGGGTGAGCTGGCTGACGATGGGCGATCGGGCGGCGCGCAGCCGGCGGTCGAGCTCCAGGCCCCACAGCATCACCGCCAGCTTCGACTGCCCGTAGGCGCCGAGACTGGTCCACTTGTGTCGGCGCAGGTGTGGGTCGTCCAGGCGCAGCGTCGCCGATCGGTGCGCGTCGGAGCCCACGTTGATGATCTGCGACCGGATCCGGGGCAGCAGCAGGTTGGTCAGCGCGAACGGCCCGAGCAGATTGGTGCCCAGCGTCTTCTCGAAGCCGTCGACCGTTTCGGTGCGGCGCTCGGTCAGCGCGCCGGCGTTGTTGATCAGGATGTCGACGTCGTCGTCGACCGACTGCGCGAACGCGCGCACCGACGACAGATCGGCGAGGTCGACCCGCGCAACCGCGGTGGATCCGCCGATATCGGCGGCGCGCTGCTCGCCCAGCTCGGTATTGCGCACCGCCATGATCACGTGCGCGCCGGCGTTGGCCAGGGCGCGGGCGGTCCCGAGCCCGACGCCGTTGGTCGCGCCCGTCACGACGACTCGTTTGCCGGTGAGGTTGCCGAGCCGGGCCGGCGTCCAAGATAGGGTCACGGCGATCAAGAGTAATGGTCGGTTCTATGTAAATTGGACCGGTTCTGCCACCATTGTTCGCGGAAGCGGCGGAGACGGGCCCGACAGGTGGTTTCACATGAGTGACAGCGCGACGGAAATCACCAACCTGATCTACACCTACGCCGAGCTTCTCGATGGCGGCGACCTGGACGGGGTGGCCAGGCTCTTCGAGCACGGCCGGATCTGCGGCGTGGAGGACGGACCGCCGGAGACGGTGTTCGCCGGCGCCACCCGGGTGCGCGAGATGTATGAGATGGCCACCCGCATCTACTCCGACGGCACGCCGAAGACCAAGCACAACACGACCAACGTGCAGCTGTATATCGACGAGGCCGCGGGGACCGCCCGCAGCACGTCCTACTACTGCGTCACCCAGGCCACCCCCGACCTGCCGCTGCAGGTGATCGTGACCGGGCACTACAAGGACACGTTCCAGCGGGTGGACGGCGCCTGGCGGTTCGACAGCCGCACAATGTTCGTCGACCAGGTCGGCGACGTCAGTCAGCATCTGAAGTTCTGAAACGGTTCGTGTTGTACGACAAGCCTTTAGGAAAATCAAATGCCCGATGATCCCGTCGCCACGGCCTCCCAGCACGAACAGGAACTGGCCGCCCTCGAGCTGATCGAACACCCCACCGTCAGGTCCGCCTACCAGGCGGTGGCGCAGACCTGGCTGGGCCGGGCGAAGGCGTCGGAGGCGATGCGGGAGCGGTTCGACGCCGCGTTCGCCGAGGTGATGTTCTCGGCCGCGCTGTGGTCGTCCAACCAGGACAAGCTGCGGCCGAAGGTCAGCTGCATCACCCGGCTGGCGCACCCGGTCGACGGCCGCCGCATCCCCGGATCTCGTTGGGGCATCGACAATCCCGACAGCGTCTACCGGGTGATCCCGATCTCCGGCGACGAACGCTACGAAATTCACGGCCGGGTGGGCGAGCACCGCATGACCGAGAACTACTTCACGCTCTGGGACGCCAACATGGGCACCGTCGACGTGCTCAACGGCCGCACCATGCACGTCGACTCCGACGGCAGCTACACGATCACGGTGGACGCCGACCCCGCCGGTGGGCGGCCCAACCACGTGCGGACCACCCCGGCGGCGCACGAGTTCTACATCCGGGACGTGTTGTTGGACTGGGGGCGCGACGACCCCAATCACATTGAGGTGCAACGGCTTGGCGGTCCCCCGCGAGCTCCCGCGCGCACGCGCGACGAGCAGGCCGAGGCCACCGCGGCGATGATGGCGCACTTCGCCAACTTCACCGGCAAGCTCAGCCACGGCGTCTACAAGATGCCGCCCAACCACTTCGACCTTGCGTGGTCGGCCGACAAGGCCGGCGCGATGCGCAACCAGGTGTACGTCATGGGCCGCTTCGATCTCGCCCCCGACGAGGCGTTCGTGGTGGACCTCAACGACGGTGGCGCCGAATACTTCACGGTTCCGCTGAGCAACATCTGGGGCACCACGCTGAACATCCTCGACCGCACCGGCAGCCTCAATAAAGCGCAGTCGGTTCCCAACGAGGACGGCACGTACACCTACGTGATCGCGCCGACCGACCCCGGCGTGGCCAACTGGATCGATTCCGACGGCCTGCGGGAAGGGATCCTGACCCTGCGGATGGCCGAATTCGGCGAGTCGGGCCCCCGCGAGGACCTCGGCGCTCGCGGTCGGGTCGTCAAGCTGGACCGGCTCGACACCGAACTGCCCGAGCTGCCACGGGTCAGCCCGCAGGAACGGGCCGCTCAACTCGCCGAGCGGCGGACGGCGTATCTGCGGCGCCTGCCCGAAGGGCCGGCCTGAGATGGCGCGCTGGCTTGTCACCGGCTGCTCCACCGGCTTCGGCCGCGAAATCGCCCGCGCGGCACTGGAAGCGGGACACCGCACGGTGGTGACCGCGCGGCGCGCCGACGCGGTGCGGGACTTCGCCGACGAGTTCGGGGATCGCGCCCTGGCCGTCGCGCTCGACGTCACCGACCCGAAGCAGATCGCGGCCGCGGTGTCGGCCGCCGACGACGCGTTCGGCGGCATCGATGTGCTGGTCAACAACGCCGGTCACGGATACCTGTCCGCCGTGGAGGAGGGCGAGGACGCCGAGGTCCGAAAGCTGTTCGAGGTCAACTACTTCGGTGCGGTCAACATGATCAAGGCGGTGTTGCCGGGCATGCGTGCGCGCGGCTCCGGGCACATCATCAACATGTCGTCGATGACCGGCCTGGTGGCCAACCCGCCCAACGCCTACTACTCGTCGACCAAGTTCGCGCTCGAGGCGATCACCGAGGCCCTCGCCACCGAGGTGCGCCCGCTGGGCATCAGGGTGACCGCGATCGAGCCGGGTGCCTTCCGCACCGATTGGGCGACGCGATCGATGAAGGAGTCGGCCACGCCGATAGCCGATTACGTCGACGTGGCGGCGCGCAAGGATCTGATCAAGCAGTTCGCCGATCATCTCCCCGGCGACCCGCGCAAGGTCGCCGAAGCCGTGCTCATGGTGACCACCCTCGACGAGCCGCCGCTGCGGCTGCTGTTGGGTCGCGACGTGCTCAAAGCCATGTGCGACAAGATCGCCGCGCTCTCGTCATCGATCGAAGAGTGGAAATCCGTCACGAAGGACGTGAACTTCGCGGATTAGTCCTCACTCGTCGACGAACACGGCGTGCTCGTCCACCGCGTCGCGCCCGATGCGCAACTTGTTGGCGGGGAAATCGGGGTCGGAGTAGCCGATGGACAGGCCGCACAGGATGTTCAGCTCCGGCGGGATGTTCAGCTGCTCGCGCACCACGTCGGGGTAACCGGCGATCGCCACCTGCACGCAGGTTCCTAATCCGCGCGCGGTCAGGGCGAGCAGCAAGGTCTGCAGGAACATACCCACTCCCATGCTGTCGGCGTAGCCGAGGTCGCGATGCATGCACACGATGGCACCCAGCGGGGCGCGGAAGAACTCCCAGTTGCGCAGCACGGCGATGCGTCGCGCCTCGCTGTCGTGGCGGGCGATGCCCATCGAGCCGTACACGTGTGCGCCGGTGTCGCTGCGAAAATGGGCGAACTCGGCGGGCAGCTGCGGTACCCGGGGCGGTTCGGCGCGGGCCTTTTCCAGCATCGCGGTCACCAACCGGTCGCGGGCGGCGCCGGCGACGAAAACCAGGTGCCATGGCTGCACATTGGAGTTCGACGGCGCGCGCATGGCCAGCTCCAGCGATTCCTGCACCAGGTGGCGCGGCACCGGGTCGGGCAGGAACAGCCGCGTCGAATGCCGCTCCCGGATGGTGTCTTCCAAGTCGTACATAGCTTCATGGTGTCAGGCGCCCGCGGCGATCGTGAGCGCGGCGAAGCCGGGCGAAACGGGTCGCCGCCACCAGGCCACGCCGATCGTGAGCGCGGCGAAGCCGGGCGAAACGGGTCGCCGCCACAGGCCACGGCGATCGTGAGCGCGGCGAAGCCGGGCGAAACGGGTCGTTACGTCAAACGGGCTCGTCGTCGTCGGTGTCACGGAGGAATCTTTCGGGGTGGTGGAAGTTGTTGGTTCTAAGTTGCCCACGGTCCAGGTGCGCGGGCGGGAGCCATTCCGTCTCGCCACGGGCGTTGGTGCGGGTGGTCCAACCCTTTTCGGCGAGTCGGTTGTCGGGCCCGCAGGCCAGGGTCAGGTCGTCGATGTCGGTGCGGCGGGTGGCTTGCCAGCCCGTGACGTGGTGGACCTGGCTGTGGTAGGCCGGCGCATCACACCCCGGCTTGGTACACCCACGGTCTCTGGCGTACAACATGATTCGCTGCGCCGGGGAAGCCAACCGCTTGGTGTGGTGCAGTGCTAACGACCTGCTCTTGTCGAAGATCGCCAAGTAGTGGTGAGCGTGGCCGGCCCAGCGGATCACATCCGCCATCGGCACCAAGGTGCCGCCGGCGGTCAGCGCCTTGCCGGCGGCCGCCTCAAGATCCTGCAACGTGGTGGTGACCACGATCGACACCGGCAAGCCATTGTGCTGACCCAGATCACCGGAAGCCAGCAGGCCGCGCAGCGCGGCCAGGAAGGCATCGTGGTTGCGCTGTGCCGGGCTGCGAATATCGCGACGCACCGCGTCCTGGTCGGGTGTCGCGTCGACGATCGGCGTCTCATCCTCGGGGTTGCACGCGCCCGGGGCCGCCAGCTTGGCGAGCATTGCCTCGATAGCGGCCCGCAACTCCGGGGTCACCAGGCCGCTGAGGCGCGACATGCCGTCGCACTCCTGGGCGCCCAGGGTGATGCCGCGCTTGCGGGCCCGCTCGGCGTCGCTGAATTCCCCGTCGGGGTGCAGCCAATCCATCAACCGCTTTGCGTAAGTGGCCAATTCGTCGGGGCGATAGTCGGCGGCCTTGACAGCCAGGTCGGCTTCGGCGGCCTGCCGGGTCAACGCGTCGACCTCGGCCGGCAGATGGGCCAGGAAGCCGCGAATCACCTTGACGTGCCCCTCGCCGATCAGCCCCTCGCGCTGACCGGCCGCGGTCGCGCTCAACTTCGGCGGCAACGGCTCACCGGTCAACGCCCGGCGCTCGCCCAGGTCGGCGGCTTCCTCGATGCGCCGGCCCGCCTCGGCCTTGGTGATCCGCAACCGGTCGGCCAGCCCCACACGCAGCGAGCCACCCAACTCTTCGGCACTGGCCTGCGCGGAAAGCTGATTGATCAACGCATGCTGAGGCGCCCGCAGCCGGCGTGCCACGCTTTCCACCCGCTCCAAGGCTCGCAGCCGCTCCGGCGTGGTGAGGACGTCAAAGGACAGCTCACACAGGCGCTCAGCGTCGCCACCGAGCGCGTCGATGACCTCGACGATCTCCTCACGACTGCTGACACCCATGCCTCAAACTCTAGGAACACCCACCGACAAAAATGCCCGCGCTGTGACTAGTGAAACCAAAGTGGCACAAGGGATTACAAAGAAACCGCGCAACAGGAACCGAGCTAATCGCGGACGACAATGACCGTCTTGCCGGGGCGATGGCCCGGATGGTTGCGGCTTTCGAACGCCTCCCGCCCCCTGTCGAGGGGGAACGTCTGCGCGATATCCACGCGCAACCGTCCGCTGTCGACCAGCGCGGCGAGCTCGGCGAGCTGATCGCGATTGGGTGTGACGATGAAAAACGTTGCCGTGATGCCATATTCGTCGTCTCGACCTGCGGGCGGCGGCGCCGACAGGGTGATCAGCCGCCCGCCGCGGCGCAGCACGGGATACGAACGCTCCAGCGCCTGGCCGCCGACGGTGTCGATCACGACGTCGTAGACCGCGTCGTCGAACGCCTCGGTGCGGACGTCGATCACGCGGGTGGCCCCGTATCCGCGGACGAGATCGCCGGCGTCACTGCGCACCGTCGCGGTGACGCGCGCGCCCAGCATCGCGGCCAGCTGGACCGTCAGCGCGCCCACGCCGCCCGCGCCGCCGTGCACCAACACGGCCTCGCCGGACCGAACGCCGGCGTGGTCGACCAACGCTTGCAGGGCGGTCAGACCGGCCAGCGGCAGCGCGGCGGCGACGGCGTGCGACACCGTCGACGGCTTGGCGGCCAGGTCCGCCGCCGGCACACAGACGAATTCGGCGGCGGCGCCGTCGCGGTCGAAGTCGATGAGCCCGTACACCTCGTCGCCGGGCGCGAAATCCGTCACGCCCGGCGCCACCTCGCCGACAACGCCCGACACCTCGTGGGACGGGATGACCGGTGTCTGGCTCACACGGGTCCAGGTCTCATCCCACGTCAACTCGTCAAAGGTGATGGCCGCGGCGTGGACGGCCACCAGGACTTCGCCCGCGGCCGGGGCCGGTACGGGCGCGCGCTCCACGACGAGTTGTTCCGGGCCGCCCCGGTGGTGGGCCCGCAATGCGGTCATCTCGGTCACGGCAGCCTCCAATCGATCGGGTCGGCGCCCATGCCCGTCAAGAGCTCGTTGGCGCGACTGAACGGACGCGACCCGAAGAACCCCCGCGACGCCGACAGCGGTGAGGGGTGGGGCGACTCGATCGCCACGCAATTTCCTTCGGCGAGAATCGGTTTGAGCGTCGAGGCGTCGCGGCCCCACAGGATGGCCACCAGCGGCTGCGAGCGCGCGGCCAGCGCGCGGATGGCGCACTCGGTCACCGCCTCCCAGCCCTTGCCCCGATGCGAGGCCGGATTGCTGGGTCGCACGGTGAGCACCCTGTTCAACAGCATCACGCCGCGCTCGGCCCACGGCGTCAGATCGCCGCACGACGGCGGCGGGTGACCGAGGTCGGCGGCGTATTCGTCGAAGATGTTGGCCAGGCTGCGCGGCAGCGGGCGCACGTCGGGGGCCACCGAAAAGCTCAGTCCCACGGCGTGTCCCGGCGTCGGGTACGGGTCCTGCCCGACGATCAACACCCGAACATCGTCGAATGGAAAGGTGAACGCCCGCAAGACGTTCGGACCCGCCGGCAGGTACCTGCGCCCGGCCGCGATCTCGTCCCGCAGGAACTGGCCCATCGCGGCCACCTGATCGGCCACCGGCTGCAACGCGGCCGCCCAACCGTGCTCGACGAGTTCCGCCAACGGGCGCGCCGTCATCGCGGCCCCATTTCACTCACCGCGCCACCCTAACGGTCATACGACTGCCAGCCGGCGTAACCCGTCCACTCGCGCCCGTCGACAACCACGTCGGGGTTGCCCTCGAGCACCCGCCCGATGATGCGCCATCCGGCCGGTGCGGGTCCGGCGAAACATGCCACCAGGGCGTGGTCTTCGCCGCCGCCCAGCACCCACGGCCACGGGTCGGCGCCGACGGCGGCGCCCGCGGCGCTCAGTGCGTCGCGGTCCGCCGCCAGCGCCGCGGTCGACAGGTCCATCGTCACCGCGGACGCCTCGGCGACGTGGCGCAGGTCGGCGACCAGCCCGTCGGAGACGTCGATCATCGCCTGGGCCCCCCCGGCCGCCGCGGCCACCCCCTGCCCGTAGGGCGGCTGGGGAACCAGATGCCGGCGGCGCAGCGCGTCGAAACCCTCAATCCCCTTGCCGAACAAGGCAAGCCCCGCCGCCGAGCGACCCAGTTCACCGGCGACCGCGATCACCGAGCCCGCCTTGGCGCCGGACCGCAGCACCGGCGCGCGGCCGTCCAGCTCGCCCAGTACCGTCACGGAAATCACCCACTGCGGGCAGCTGACCAGATCGCCGCCGGCGATGCCCGCGCCGATGCGCTGGGCCTCGTCCCACATCCCGCCGACCAGCGCGTCCACCTCCGCTACCGGGGTGTCACCGGGCCCGCCGAACGCGACCACGAACGCCGTGGGGCGCGCGCCCATCGCCTCGATGTCCGCGGCGTTCTGGGCGATGGCCTTGCGGCCGATGTCGTGGGGCGTCGACCAGTCCAGGCGAAAGTGCCGGTCCTGCACCAGCATGTCGGTCGACACCGCGAGGCGCCCGTCGCGGGCCTGCACCACGGCCGCATCGTCGCCGGGCCCGACCGCGACCGCGGCCGGCTGTCGGCGGCCGCGCACCAGCCGATCGATAACGGTGAACTCACCGAGTTGCTGCAGGCTGGGATTCGATGCGTCGTCGGGCACGCCACCTCCTCCGCGCGTCCGGGCCCGTGCGGCCCGCTATCCGCTCTCCGACCTGCGGTAAGTTCAGTAACTGCCCGCGCGAGCGGCCCGCGCCAGTGTAGAGCCCCGCGCCGTCGTGCCAGAGATAGGAGGTGCGCGGGCGGTGACGACCGACGCCGATACCGGCCCCGCCGGGGACGAGGGACCGCCGACCGCGCTGATCATCGCCGCGGTCGCCGTGGCCGTCGTGGCGATCGGCGCGATCCTGGTGATCGCGGCCAACCGCCAGGCGCCGCCGCAACCGGTCGCCCTGGCGGCCGCCCCAGCGCCGCAGGCCGACAGCCCCGCGTGCCGGGCACTGGCCGGGGCCCTGCCGCAGCGACTCGGCGACTATCAACGCGCGCCCATCGCGCAGCCGGCGCCCCAGGGCGCCACCGCGTGGCGCGCCGGGCCCGACAGTCAGCCCGTGGTGCTGCGCTGCGGGCTCGACCGCCCCGCCGAGTTCGTGGTCGGGTCCCCGATTCAGGTCGTCGACCGGGTGCAGTGGTTCGAGGTGCGTCCCGAGCAGCAATCCGCCGGTGACGCGGGCCGATCCACCTGGTATGCCGTGGACCGGCCGGTGTATGTGGCGCTCACGCTGCCGTCGCGGTCGGGCCCGACGCCCATTCAGCAACTCTCCGAATTGATCGATCACACCATTGCGGCGGTGCCGATCAACCCGGGGCCAGCCCACTAGCCATTTGGTGGCGACCCGCTTCGCCCGGCCACGCCGCGCTCGCGATCGCCACTAACCCAATGGTGGCGACCCGCTTCGCCCGGCCACGCCGCGCTCGCGATCGCCACTAGCGCAAACCCACCCCGCGCGCCAACGCCGTTTCCACCATGGTCGCCAACAGGGTGGGATAGTCCACGCCGCTGGCCGCCCACATCCTCGGGTACATCGAGATCGTGGTGAACCCCGGCATCGTGTTGATCTCGTTGAGCACCGGCCCGTCGTCGGTGAGGAAGAAGTCGACGCGGGCCAGACCCTGACAGTCGATGGCCTTGAACGCGCGGATCGCCAAATGCCGGATGGCGTCGGCGATGTCGTCGTCGACTTTGGCCGGCACGTCCAATTCGGCTGCGTCGTCGAGATATTTGGTGGCGAAGTCGTAGAACGAGTCCTCACGTCCCCGCACCCCGGCCACCCGGATCTCGCCCAATGTGCTGGCTTCGATTGTGCCGTCGGGCATTTCGAGCACTCCGCACTCCAGCTCGCGGCCCGTGATCGCCGCCTCCACAATCACCTTCGGGTCATGGCGGCGTGCCAGGGCGACGGCGGCGGCCAGCTCGTCCCAGCTCGACACCCGGGTGACCCCGATCGAGGAGCCGCCCCGGGCGGGCTTGACGAACACCGGCAGGCCCAGCCGCTCGCACTCCTCGGGCCGCAGGGTCGAGCGCGACGGGCGCAGCACCGCGTACGGGCCCACCGGCAGCCCCTCGGCGGCGAACAGCTTCTTGGTGAACTCCTTGTCCATGCCCGCCGCGCTGGCCAGCACGCCCGCGCCGACGTAAGGCACCCCGGCCAGTTCCAGCAGGCCCTGGATCGTGCCGTCCTCGCCGTAGGGACCGTGCAGCACCGGGAACACCACGTCGACGGACGTCAGCACCTCACCGGCCCCGGGCGACAGGGAGACCAATTGGCCGCCGCGGCCCGGGTCCGCCGGCAGGGCCAGCTCCGTGCCCGACTGAGCCGTGACCTCGGGCAGCTGCCGGTTGGTGATGGCGAGCGCGTCCGGGTCACCGTCGGTGAGCACCCAGGACCCTTCCGGGGTGATGCCGACCGCGACCACCTCGAACCGCTGCGGGTCGAGGTTGCGCAGGATGCTGCCCGCGGACACGCACGAGATGGCGTGCTCGTTGCTGCGCCCGCCGAAGACGACGGCGACGCGCACGCGGTTCCCGCTGGCACTCACAACCTAAAGAGGCTACCGGTTGCGCGGCGCTCGGGCCGGGCGGCGGGTCGCTAGCTGGGGTTTTCGGTCGACGATCACTCGGGCTTGGTCCTGCGGCCCAGCAGCAGGGCCATCGCCTCGTCCACCGACAGCCCCTTGTGGCAGACCCGGTGCACGGCGTCGGTGAGCGGCATCTCCACGTCGTAACTCGACGCGAGCGCCAGCACCGATTCACACGACGTCACGCCCTCGACGACGTGGCCACCGCCCGCCTGCATCGCCGACTCCATCGTCCCGCCGCGGCCCAGGCGTTCGCCGAAGGACCGGTTGCGCGACTGCGGCGACGTGCACGTCGCCACCAGGTCGCCCACCCCGGCCAGGCCGGCCAGCGTCGCGCCCTTGGCGCCGAGCGCGATCCCCAACCGGATGATCTCGGCCAGACCCCGGGTGATGATCGCGGCCGCGGTGTTTTCGCCGAGCCCGACGCCTGCCGCCATGCCGCACGCGAGCGCGATGACGTTCTTGCAGGCGCCGCCGATCTCGGTGCCGACGACATCACTATTGGTATAGGGGCGGAAGTAGCCGGTGTTCAGCATGCGCTGCAGCGCGACGGCGCGGCCGGAATCGCTGCACGCGACGACCGTGGCGGCGGGCTGGCATTCGGCGATCTCGCTGGCCAGGTTCGGTCCCGAGATCACCGCGACCTGCGCCGGGTCCACCCCCGTCACCGACACGATGACCTGACTCATACGCATCAGGGTGCCCAGCTCGATGCCCTTGGCCAGGCTGACCAGGGTGGCACCGTCGGGCACCAGCGGCGCCCACCCCTCCAGGTTGGCGCGCATCGTTTGAGCGGGCACCGCCAGCAGCACGGTCGAGGCGCCGTCGAGCGCTTCGGCCGCGTCGGTGGTGGCGCGAATGCCGGCCGGCAGCGCCGTGCCGGGCAGATAGTCGGGGTTGGATCGGGTGGCGTTGATGCGGTCCGCCACATCAGAGCGACGGGCCCACAGCGTGACCTCCGCGTCCGGTTCCGCGGCCTCGACGAGCACCTTGGCCAGCGCCGTGCCCCACGCGCCGGCACCCATGACCGCGACGGCGCCGTTCGAGCCGGTCATCAACCACCCCCGTCTTTTTCTCCAGCGTGTTGCAGCCGCTACACCCTAGATCAGCGGACGTCACGCGAGCCAGCGCGTCCGTCGCTGGCAGGATGAGATGTCATGAGCGGCATACGAGCCGACGACGCGGGTAAAGACGTCGCCCTGATTGTCGCCGTCAAGCGGTTGGCCGCGGCCAAGACGAGGCTGGCCCCGGTTTTCTCGGCGCGCACCCGGGAGAGCGTGGTGCTCGCCATGTTGATCGACACCCTCACGGCCGCGACCCGCGTTGATGCGTTGGGTTCCATCACGGTCGTCACCCCCGACGAGGCCGCGGCCGCGGCGGCCACCGAGCTGGGGGCCGAGGTGCTGGCCGACCCGACGCCCGAGGGGCACGGCGACCCGCTGAACAACGCCATCGCCACCGCGGAGCGGGCGGTGGGTGGGTTCTTCCCGAATATCGTTGTGCTGCAAGGCGATTTGCCCGCGCTGCAGACACAGGAGCTGGCCGAGGCGATCGCCGCGGCGCGGCAGCACCGGCGCAGCTTCGTCGCCGACCGGCTGGCGACCGGAACCGCCGCCCTGTTCGCCTTTGGCGCCCAGCTCGATCCGCAGTTCGGCGCCGATTCGGCGGCGCGGCATCGGCGTTCGGGTGCGATCGAACTGACCGGCGCGTGGCCGGGCCTGCGCTGCGACGTCGACACTCCCGACGACCTCGCCGCCGCGCGCCGGCTGGGGGTCGGTGCCGCGACCGCCCGGGCGCTGGTGCAGCAGTGAACCTGGCGGTACCTGTCGTCGGGGTGAACGTCGTGCCAACGGGGAATGGATGTCCAACGAGCGCTAGCAGCATCGGCGCGTGATGAGCAATGATCGCAGGGTGACTGAAACCGAAGCCGAGGCGCGCCCCGACGAGAATCTGTGGCATCCGGACTCGGCCGTGGCGGCACCGCCCGCCGCGACGCCGTCCGCCATCACCGACCTGCCGGAGGACCGCTACCTCAACCGGGAACTGAGCTGGCTGGACTTCAACGCCCGCGTGCTGGCGCTGGCCGCCGACAATTCGTTGGCCCTGCTGGAACGAGCCAAGTTCCTGGCCATCTTCGCCTCCAACCTCGACGAGTTCTACATGGTCCGCGTCGCCGGGCTCAAGCGCCGCGACGAGATGGGGCTGTCGGTTCGCTCGGCCGACGGCCTGACGCCGCGCGAGCAACTGGCCCTCATCGGCGAGCAGACCCAACGCATCGCGACCCGGCACGCGCGGGTGTTCCTCGATTCGGTGCGCCCGGCTCTCGCCGAGGAAGGCATACATATAGTCACGTGGGCCGATTTGGATCAGGGCGAGCGCGACGAACTGTCGACCTATTTCCACGATCAGGTCTTCCCCGTGCTGACTCCCCTCGCCGTCGACCCCGCCCACCCCTTCCCCTTCGTCAGTGGCCTGAGCCTGAACCTGGCGGTGATGGTGCGCCAACCCGAGGACGGCGGCCAGCACTTCGCACGAGTGAAGGTGCCCAACAACGTGGATCGCTTCGTCGAATTGGGCGCCCGCGGCCATACGGACGAGGCCGAGGGGTCCGGGATAATCCGCTACCTGCCAATGGAAGAGCTGATCGCGGCCTTCCTGCCGGTGCTGTTCCCGGGCATGGAGATCGTTCAGCATCACGCTTTCCGCATTACCCGCAACGCGGACTACGAGGTCGAAGAGGACCGCGACGAAGACCTGTTGCAAGCGCTGGAACGGGAATTGGCGCGCAGGCGATTCGGGTCCCCGGTGCGACTCGAGGTCGCCGACGACATGACCGAGAGCATGCTGGAATTGCTGCTGCGCGAACTCGACGTGAATCCGGGCGACGTCATCGAGGTGCCGGGCCTGCTGGACCTGTCGTCATTGTGGCAGGTCTACAGCGTCGACCGGCCGGCGCTCAAAGACCCGGCTTTCGTCCCCGCCACCAGCCCCGCATTCGTCGATCGCGAGACGCCCAGAAGCATCTTCGCGACGCTGCGCGAAGGCGATGTGCTGCTTCATCATCCGTACGAATCGTTCTCCACGAGCGTGCAGCGATTCATCGAGCAGGCCGCGGCCGATCCGAATGTGCTGGCGATCAAGCAGACGCTGTACCGCACATCCGGCGATTCGCCGATCGTTCGGGCGCTCATCGCCGCCGCCGAGGCGGGCAAGCAGGTGGTGGCGCTCGTGGAGATCAAGGCGCGCTTCGACGAGCAGGCCAACATCCGCTGGGCGCGAACGCTGGAGCAGGCGGGCGTCCATGTCGTCTACGGCTACGTCGGGCTCAAGACGCACTGCAAGACCTGCCTGGTGGTGCGCCGTGAGGGCTCGGCGATCCGCCGTTATTGCCATATCGGAACCGGCAATTACAACGGCAAGACGGCGCGACTGTACGAGGACGTCGGGCTCTTGACGGCGTCGCCCGAGATCGGCGCGGACCTGACCGACCTGTTCAATTCGCTGACGGGCTACTCGCGCAAGGTCTCCTATCGCAATCTTCTGGTGGCCCCGCACGGAATTCGCACCGGCATCATCGAACGCGTCGAGCGCGAGATCGCCGCCCACCGCGAACACGGCAACGGGCGGATCCGCCTGAAGATGAACGCCCTCGTCGACGAGCAGGTCATCGACGCGCTCTATCGCGCGTCGATGGCCGACGTGCGGGTGGAGGTGGTGGTGCGCGGCATCTGCGCGCTGCGCCCCGGCGCCGACGAATTCTCCGAGAACATCGCGGTCCGTTCGATCCTCGGCCGCTTCCTGGAGCATTCGCGCATCATGCATTTCAATCGCATCAACGAGTTCTGGATCGGCAGCGCCGACATGATGCACCGCAACCTCGACCGGCGCGTCGAGGCGTTGGTTCAGGTCAAGGACCCGCGGCTGACCTCATACCTGGACGACCTGTTCGAGTCCGCGCTGGATCCGTCCACCCGCTGCTGGGAGCTCGGGCCCGACGGGCAGTGGATCGCGTCGCCGCAGGAGGGCCACACCGTGCGCGATCACCAAGTGTCGTTGATGGAGCGGCACCGCAGTCCGTAACCCCCTGTGTGGTGATTTACGGTTGTTCCCCGGCCGCACCGCGCGGCCCCGACCGAATTGACCTGCAGGAGTTGATTTGCCGACCAAGAGCTCGCGTTCGGGAAGCCGGATCGTGCACGCCGCCGGAGCGGTGCTGTGGCGACCGACCGATTCGGCCAACCCCGGCCTCGAGATCGCGGTGATCCACCGCCCCCGCTATGACGACTGGTCGCTGCCGAAGGGAAAGGTGGACCCCGGCGAGACGGCGCCCGTCGCCGCGGTGCGGGAAGTGTGCGAGGAGACGGGGCAGCACGCCATCCTGGGCAGGCGGCTCGACATGGTGAGCTACCCGATCGAGGCGGGCGTCAAAAAGGTGTACTACTGGGCGGCGCGCAGCACCGGCGGTGAGTTCACCCCCGGCAACGAGGTCGACGAATTGGTGTGGGTCCCGATAACCGACGCGCTGAAAATGCTCAGCTATTCCCACGATCGAAAGATGTTGCGTCACTTCACGAAACATCCCGCCGACACGCACACCGTGGTGGTGGTGCGGCACGGCACGGCCGGCCGGAAATCCCGCTTCAAGGGCGACGACACCCAGCGACCGCTGGACAAACGGGGACGCGCCCAGGCGGAGGCGCTGGTTCCGCAGCTGCTGGCCTTCGGCGCCACCGACGTGTACGCGGCGGACCGGTTGCGCTGCCACCAGACGGTGGAACCGCTGGCCGAGGAGTTGGGCGTGACCGTGCGCAACGAGCCGACCCTCACCGAGGAGTCCTACGCCAAAAGCCCCAAACGCGCCCGGCGTCGGATCCTCGACATCGCCGGGCAGCAAGGCACACCGGTCATTTGCACACAGGGCAAGGTGATCCCCGACTTGATCGCGTGGTGGTGCGAGCGGGACGGTGTGCGTCCGGACAAGTCACGCAATCACAAGGGCAGCACCTGGGTGCTGTCGCTGTCAGGCGGCAAGCTGGTGGCGGCCGACCACATCGGCGGCGCGCTGGCCGCCAACGTGCGGGCGTAACACGCGAATACCCTTCGGGTGCATCGCTGCGACCCGAAGGGTATTCGCGTTTGATCTACTGCCGCCTAGCGGCGACCGCGACGCGCGGTGGCCTTCTTGGCCGGAGCCTTCTTTGCGGCGGTCTTCTTGGCCGGAGCCTTGGTTGCGGCCTTCTTGGCCGGAGCCTTGCGGGCCGGAGCCTTCTTGGCGACGGCCTTCTTCGCCGGAGCCTTCTTGGCGACGGTCTTCTTGGCCGGAGCCTTCTTGGCGACGGTCTTCTTGGCCGGAGCCTTCTTGGCGGGAGCCTTCTTCGCCGCGGCCTTCTTAGCCGGGGCCTTCTTCGCCGCGGCCTTCTTGGCGGGGGCCTTCTTGGCAGCGGTCTTCTTGGCCGCGCCGCTTGAAACTACACCACGCTTCACTGCAGGTCCTTCCGACGGGAGACGCTGTGCGCCAGAGACAACCGCTTTAAATTGAGCACCGGGACGGAACGCCGGGACGGAGGTCGGCTTCACCTTCACCGTCTCGCCCGTACGCGGGTTGCGGGCCACCCGCGCCGCGCGGCGCCGTTGCTCGAAAACACCGAACCCGGTAATGGTCACGCTGTCGCCCTTGTGCACCGCGCGCACAATGGTGTCGACGACGTTCTCGACGGCAGCGGTCGCCTGCCGTCGGTCGGTGTTCAATTTCTGTGTGAGCACATCAATGAGCTCTGCCTTATTCATCCAATCCCTCCGACGCTAGTGGTCCTCGATTTGAACCGACTAGTGCACACGGTAAACCCTCACCCAGCAAATTTCCAAGAGCCACGCGCAATTTCAGGGTCGGGCATTGCGAAGTTTTCGCAATCCGGTTGCCGCCCTTGACCGGTGGCGGAGTTGGAAATCGGCCCCGTTAGTTAGGTGGGCGAGAAAAAATTCCGGCCTTCTCGACCGTTCAGGGAGCGGGCAGAGTGCGCGGTTTCCACTGCGGGTACGCGGCTTCGTATGACTCGATTTTGTCGAGTTTCCGCAGCGTAAGGGCTATATCGTCGAGCCCTTCCAACAGTCGCCAGGCGGTGTGGTCGTCAATCTTGAACGGCAGCACCGTCGTTCCCGCGGTGATATTTCGATCTTGAAGATTGGCAGTGATTTCCAGTCCCGGGCTCTGCTCGATCAGCTTCCAAAGTAGTTCCACGCCGTCTTGGGAAACTTCGGCGGCCAACAGGCCCGCCTTGCCGGCGTTGCCCCGGAAGATGTCACCGAATCGAGACGAGATGACCACCCGGAAGCCGTAGTCCATCAGCGCCCACACCGCGTGCTCGCGCGACGACCCGGTCCCGAAATCGGGTCCGGCGACGAGGACCGACCCCCGGTCAAAGGGGCTGAGGTTAAGCACGAATGAGGGATCCGAGCGCCAGCTCGCGAACAAACCGTCCTCGAAACCGGTTCGGGTGACGCGCTTCAAATACACCGCCGGAATGATCTGATCGGTGTCGACATTGGACCGCCGCAACGGCACACCGATGCCGGTGTGGGTGGTGAATGCTTCCATGCTGATGCCTTCTTACTCGATTGGGTCAGTTCAAATCGGCCGGGGCGGACAGGGTGCCGCGAACTGCTGTCGCGGCGGCAACGGCCGGAGACACCAAATGCGTGCGGCCGCCTTTCCCCTGGCGCCCTTCGAAGTTGCGGTTGGACGTCGCCGCGCACCGCTCCCCCGGCGCCAGCTGATCCGGATTCATCCCCAGGCACATCGAGCAACCGGCCTGTCGCCATTCGGCGCCCGCTGCGGTGAAAACCTCACCCAGCCCTTCGGCTTCGGCCTGGGCGCGCACCCGCATGGAGCCGGGCACCACGAGCATCCGCACCCCCGGGGCCAGCTTGCGGCCGCGCAGCACATCCGCGACGACCCGCAGATCTTCGATACGACCGTTGGTACAAGAGCCGACGAACACCGTGTCGACCGCGATATCGCGCATCGGAGTACCCGGTCGAAGGTCCATGTAGGCCAACGCTTTCTCGGCGGCCTGCCGCTCGGCGTCGCCGGTCATCAGCTCCGGGTCGGGCACGGCCGCGGCCAGCGGCACGCCCTGCCCCGGGTTCGTTCCCCACGTCACGAACGGGCTCAACGATGTCGCGTCGAGATGGACCTCGGTGTCGAAGACGGCACCGGGGTCGGTGTGCAGCTCCCGCCAATAGCGCATCGCCGCGTCCCACTGCGCGCCCTGCGGCGCGTGCGGCTTGTCGCGCAGGAATTCGAAGGTGGTGGCGTCCGGTGCCACCATGCCCGCACGGGCGCCGGCCTCGATGCTCATGTTGCAGATCGTCATCCGGCCTTCCATCGACAGCGATTCGATGGCGCTGCCGCGGTATTCGATCACGTGCCCCTGCCCGCCGCCGGTGCCGATCTTGGCGATCAACGCGAGGATGATGTCCTTGGCCGTCACACCGGCGGGCAATTCCCCGTCGACGTTGACCGCCATCGTCTTGAACGGCCGCAGCGGCAACGTCTGGGTCGCCAGCACGTGCTCGACCTCCGAGGTGCCGATGCCCATCGCCAGCGCGCCGAAGGCGCCGTGCGTCGAGGTGTGACTATCCCCACAGACCACCGTCATTCCCGGTTGGGTGAGGCCCAGCTGCGGCCCGACGACATGCACGATGCCCTGCTCGATATCGCCCATCGGATAAAGGCGGACGCCGAATTCGGCGCAGTTGCGGCGCAACGTCTCGACCTGGGTGCGCGACACCGGATCGGCGATCGGCCTGTCGATGTCGACGGTCGGCACGTTGTGGTCCTCGGTGGCCAGTGTCAGGTCGGGGCGCCGCACTCCCCGGCCGGCCAGGCGCAGCCCGTCGAAAGCCTGCGGGCTGGTGACCTCGTGCACCAGATGCAAATCGATGTAGATGAGGTCGGGCGCCCCTCCTTGTTCGGCGGCGCTCCCCTTGTCCACAACGTGGTCGTCCCACACCTTTTCGGCCAGGGTGCGCGGCTTGCCGGATCCCATCGCGAATTCGCCTCGATTCCCTCAAGCGCGGCTCGCCGATCGACCTTGGGCTGTGATCTCAGAATGCGAGACGCTAGTATCTTCTTGTGAGACAGCATAGCGGCATCGGCGTCCTCGACAAAGCCGTGGGTCTACTGCACACGATCGCCCAATCCCCCTGCGGGTTGGCCGAACTGTGCGAACGCACCGGGCTGCCCCGGGCCACGGCGTATCGGCTGGCCGCCGCGCTCGAAGTCCATCGCCTGCTGGCCCGCGACGACGAAGGGCGGTGGCGGCTCGGGCCGGCCGTCAGCGAGCTCGCCGCTCACGTCAACGATCCGCTGCTGGCCGCCAGCGCCGGGGTGCTTCCACTGTTGCGCGAGACCACCGGGGAGAGCGTGCAGCTCTACCGCCGGGAGGGCACGGCCCGGGTGTGTGTGGCGGCCCTGGAACCCGCTGCGGGCCTTCGCGATACGGTCCCGGTCGGGGCGCGGTTGCCGATGACGGCGGGCTCGGGCGCCAAGGTGCTGCTGGCCCACAGCGACGCGGCGACCCAGAAGGCGGTGCTCCCGACGGCCAAGTTCACCGAGCGCACGCTGGCCGAGGTGCGGCGACGCGGCTGGGCGCAAAGCGTGGCCGAGCGGGAGCCCGGAGTCGCGAGCGTCTCGGTTCCCGTGCGCGACAGCCGCGGTGTCGTCGTCGCGGCCATCTCGGTGTCGGGACCGGTCGACCGGATCGGCCGTCGGCCCGGCGCACGCTGGGCCGCCGATCTGTTGTCGGCCGCCGAGGCGCTGACCCGGCGGCTGTAGGGCCGTCGAGTCGAGTGTGCATCGATGGCGTCGCGGGTGTAACTACGGCGGCGAAATCGCCAAAATCCCGCCGCACCCGCACACTCGATGCCATCGGCGCACACTCAACGCCACCGGTGCACACGCGACGAACGTGTCCTGACAGACTGACCGCCATGGGAACGAATCAGCGCGCGAGCATCGTCATGTCCTCGGACGAAATCGCGGACTTCGTCGACAAGAGCCGCACCGGGACGCTGGCCACCATCGGCCCCGACGGTCAGCCGCATCTGACCGCGATGTGGTACGCCGTCGTCGACGGCGAAATCTGGCTGGAGACCAAGGCCAAGTCGCAGAAGGCGGTCAACCTCAACCGGGATCCGCGGGTGAGCTTCCTGATCGAGGACGGGCACACCTATGACACTTTGCGCGGGGTGTCGTTCGAGGGCGTCGCGGAGATCGTCGACGATCCGGACGTCGCGCACCGGGTCGGGGTCAGCGTCTGGGAGCGCTACACCGGCCCCTACACGGACGACATGTTGCCCTTCGTGGAGCAGATGATGAACAAGCGCGTCTGCGTGCGCATCGTGGCCCGGCGCGCCCGCTCGTGGGACCACCGCAAACTTGGGTTGCCGGCCATGCCGGTGGGCGGCTCCACGGCACCGGCCGTGTTAGGAACCGGTCAATAATTTTGTAGCCCCGATGGGATTCGAACCCACGCTACCGCCGTGAGAGGGCGGCGTCCTAGGCCGCTAGACGACGGGGCCAAGAAACGATCCAGAGACGATCCGGAGTGCCAGCATAGCTCACACCCTAAAAGCCCACCTAATCGCTTGAGGTGGCGCGATTTTGCTGGGGTACCAGGACTCGAACCTAGAATGGCTGAACCAGAATCAGCTGTGTTGCCAATTACACCATACCCCATTGGCTGCCTAAAACCGCTGGTCAGCGGCCATCCTGAGCCTTCTCACCCTGCTCGGTAGACCGCCGCTGCCCGCCGTTGTCGGCCTTTGTAAACCGCAGTGCAGACTACCAAACACTCGGCACACAATCCGCACGCGAGGTCGTCGCCTACCCGCCGACCGTTTCGCGCGCGGCGCGTAGCCGCAGCAGGCTGCGGTCGCGGCCGAGCAGCTCCAGCGATTCGAACAACGGCGGGCTGATCGTCGTACCCGTGGCGGCGACCCTGATCGGGCCAAAGGCCTTGCGCGGTTTGAGGCCCAGGCCGTCGATGAGCGCGGCCTTGAGGGCGGACTCGATGTCGGCGGTGGTCCAGTCCGCCACGCCGTCCAGCGCGGTCAGCGCCGCGTCCAGCACCGCGGCCGCGTCCGCACCGAGTTCCTTGGCGGCGGCCTTGGGGTCGATCTCGTATTCGTCGTCGTTGAGGAACTTCAGCAGCTCCCACGCGTCGGCGAGCACGACGATGCGCGTCTGCACCAGGTCCGCGGCCGTGGCGAACGCCGCGTCATCCAATCCGAGGCGGTGGCCGTGCGCCTCGAAGTAGGCACGCAACCGACCGGCGAAGTCCGCCGGCTCGAGCATCCGGATGTGCTCGCCGTTGAGCGCGTCGGCCTTCTTCTGGTCGAACCGCGCGGGATTGGAATTGACGTTCACGACGTCGAAGGCGGCCACCATCTCGTCGAGACTGAACACGTCGTGGTCGTCGGCGATGGCCCAGCCGAGCAGCGCGAGGTAATTGAGCAGCCCCTCGGGGATGAAGCCGCGATCGCGGTGGGCGAACAGGTTCGACTGCGGGTCGCGCTTGGAGAGTTTCTTGGTTCCCTCCCCCAATACCGTTGGCAGGTGGGCGAACTCCGGGATGCGCTCGGCGACGCCGATCCGGATCAGCGACTGGTACAGCGCGAGCTGCCGCGGAGTCGACGGCAGCAGGTCCTCGCCCCGCAGCACGTGGGTGATTTTCATCAGCGCGTCGTCGCACGGATTGACCAAGGTGTACAACGGATCTCCGTTGGCGCGGGTCAACGCGAAGTCCGGCACGGAGCCCGCGGCGAAGTTGGTGGGCCCGCGCACGAGGTCGTTCCAGCCGAGGTCTTCGTCGGGCATCCGCAGCCGCACCACCGGTTTGCGGCCCTCCGCGAGGAACGCGGCGCGCTGCGCGTCGGTCAGCTGCCGGTCGAAGTTGTCGTAACCCAGTTTCGGGTTGCGGCCCGCCGCGATGTGGCGCGCCTCAACCTCTTCCGGGGTCGAGAACGCGTAGTAGGCCTCGCCCGCCTCGAGCAGCTTGGCCACCACGTCGCGGTAGATCTCTTTGCGCAGCGACTGACGGTACGGGCCGTAGGGCCCGCCGACCTCCGGGCCCTCGTCCCAGTCCAGGCCGAGCCAACGCAGCGCGTCGAGCAGCGCCAGATAGCTTTCCTCGCTGTCACGTTCGGCGTCGGTGTCTTCGATGCGAAAGACGAAGGTGCCGCCGGTGTGCCGGGCATAGGCCCAGTTGAACAGCGCGGTGCGGACCATCCCGACGTGCGGGGTGCCCGTGGGCGACGGGCAGAACCTGACGCGGACTTTCGTTTCGTCGGTCACGACTTTCCCTTACGGACCACGGGATTGGACAGCGTGCCGATCCCCTCGATGGTGATGGCGACGGTGTCGCCGTCCTCGATCGGACCGACGCCGGCGGGCGTTCCGGTCAGGATCAGATCGCCCGGCAGCAGCGTCATCACGGCCGAGATCCATTCGACGATCGCGCCGATGTCGTGGATCATCAGCGAGGTCCGGCTGTGTTGCTTGACCTCGCCGTTGACCTCGGTTCGGATTTCGAGGTCCGCGGGATCGACATCGGTGACGATCCACGGCCCGACCGGGCAGAAGGTGTCGTGCCCCTTCGCCCGGGTCCACTGTCCGTCGGCCTTCTGTTGGTCGCGGGCCGACACGTCGTTGCCGATGGTGTAGCCGAGGATGCTGTCGGCGGCCTCGGCGGCCGAGACGTCCTTGCAGGGCCTGCCGATGACGGCCGCCAACTCCCCCTCGAAGTGCACCGGTGATGCGTTGGCCGGCAACCGAATCGGCACGTTCGGGCCGATGATGGCCGTGTTGGGCTTGAGGAAGATGATGGGGTCCGGTGCCGCCGGGCCGGTCAGCTCGGTCATCTCCGCGATGTGATCGGTGTAGTTCTTGCCGATGCAGACCACCTTGCTCGCCAATATCGGGGCCAGCAGCCGCACATCGGCAAGCGGCCACGACCGGCCGGTGAAGTTCGGCGTGCCAAACGGATGCTCGGCGATCTCTCGGGCGACCATTGCGGCGGGATCGGCGAGTTCGCCCTCGATGCTGACGAAGGCGACACCGTCGGGGCTGGCGATTCGACCAAGGCGCATTTCGTTGAGCCTAGTGACGGCCGCGAGCGCGGCGTTGGGGGCACCTCCCGCTTGCGGGGGACCGGGCGCGGCGCGAGGCCGTCGCGCAAGCCTCACCAGCATTTTCACCCGGCTGTGCAAGCATGGGGAATGCAAACGGACGCGGCCTCCACGCGCGAGCTGGGCGCGGCCGGGCGCTGGTCCATCATGGTGGTATCGCTAATCGCCACCGCGAGTTCCTTCCTCTTCATCAACGGTGTCGCGTTCCTCATTCCCTCGCTGCAATCAGCGCGCGGAATCCCGCTCGACGAGGCCGGTCTGCTGTCCTCGATGCCCAGTTGGGGCATGGTGGTGACCCTGGTGCTGTGGGGCTACGTACTGGACCGGGTGGGCGAGCGACTGGTGATGGCCGCAGGCTCGGCGCTCACCGCGGTGGCGGCCTTCGCGGCGGCGTCCGCGCATTCGATGGTGCTGATGGCCGTCTACCTGTTCCTCGGCGGCATGGCCGCGGCCAGTTGCAACACCGCCGGCGGGCGGCTGGTGTCGGCATGGTTCCCGCCGCAGCAACGCGGCCTGGCCATGGGCTTCCGCCAAACCGCGCAACCCCTCGGAATCGCCTTGGGGGCGCTGGTGATTCCGGAGTTGGCCGAGCACGGCCCCGGCTCGGGGCTCAGGTTCACCGCGTTGGCGTGCGCGTTGGGCGCGGTAGCCAGCGCGGTCGGCATCATCGATCCGCCCCGAAAGCCGCGGGCCGACGCTACCCTCTCGGAACTCGCCAGCCCGTACCGAGGATCGTTGACACTGTGGCGAATTCACGCCGTGGCGGGTCTAATGATGGTGCCGCAGACGGTAACCGTGACATTCATGCTGGTGTGGCTGATCAAGAATCTGCACTGGTCGGTCGCGGCCGCCGGCAGCCTCGTCACCCTCTCGCAGCTGCTGGGCGCGATCGGCCGCGTCCTGGTGGGCCGCTGGTCGGACCGGGTGGGATCGCGAATGCGACCGGTCCGCATCATCGCGATCGCCGCCGCCGTCACCCTGTTCCTATTGGCCTGGGCCGACTTTCTGAACTCGGGCTATCAGGCGCCCCTGATGGTCGTGATCTCGGTGATCGCCGTGCTCGACAACGGGTTGGAGGCCACGGCCATCACCGAATTCGCCGGACCCTTCTGGAGTGGCCGCGCGCTGGGCATCCAGAACACCACCCAACGAGTGATGGCGGGCGTCGCGCCACCGCTGTTCGGCGCGCTCATCACGGCCGCGAAATATCCGAACGCGTGGATACTGTGCGGGCTGTTCCCGGTCGCAGCGGTGCCGCTGGTGCCGGCGCGGTTGCTCCCGCCCGGACTGGAAACTACAGCGCGGCGGCAATCCGTTCGCCGACTTCGGTGGTGGCGAGCCGTTCGTGCCCACGTGTCGCCAGATAGGTCTCAACGGCCCGGTCCACCCGGCTAGCGGCTTCGTCCTCACCGAGGTGGGCGAGCAGCAACGCCACCGACATGATCGCGGCGGTCGGGTCGGCGATGCCCTGACCCGCGATGTCCGGCGCGCTGCCGTGCACCGGCTCGAACATCGATGGATTGGTCCGGGTGGCGTCGATATTTCCGCTGGCGGCCAAGCCAATTCCGCCGCACACCGCCGCCGCCAGGTCCGTGATGATGTCGCCGAACAGGTTGTCGGTGACGATCACATCGAAGCGCCCGGGGTCGGTGACCATGAAAATGGTGGCGGCGTCGACGTGTTGGTAGGCGACCTCGACGCCGGGGTACTCCTCCCCGACCTCGGCGACGATCCGCGCCCACAGCTTCCCGGCGAAGGTCAGCACGTTGGTCTTATGCACCAGCGTCAGGTGTTTGCGGCGACGCTGCGCGCGTTCGAATGCGTCGGCCACCACGCGGCGCACGCCGAAGGCCGTGTTGAGGCTTACCTCGGTGGCCACCTCGTGGGGCGTGCCAGTTCGGATCGCACCACCCGTGCCGGTGTATGGGCCTTCGGTCCCCTCGCGCACGACGACGAAGTCGATGTCGGGGTTCCCGGCGAGCGGGCTGCTCACCCCGGGATACAGCCGCCCCGGTCGCAGGTTGACGTGATGATCCAACTCAAAACGCAACCGCAGCAACAGGCCCCGCTCCAGAACGCCGCTGGGCACCGACGGATCGCCGATCGCACCGAGCAGGATGGCGTCGTGCTGGCGCAGCTCGGCGAGCACCGATTCCGGCAGCAGTTCACCGCTGGCGTGATACCGCCGGGCGCCCAGGTCGTATTCGGTCTTTTCGACGCCGGGCAGCACCGCATCGAGGACCTTAACGGCCTCGGCCGTGACTTCCGGCCCGATGCCGTCGCCGCCGATCACCGCGAGCTTCACGAAAGATCAACCACCTCAAGCTTGTTCGCGCCCACCGCCGCGCCGATCGCCGACCGCACCTCGCTCGGCACGTCCCGATCCAGCCGCAGCAGGATCGTCGCGCCCGGGCCTTCGGCGTCCTCGGACAGCTGCGCGGCTTGGATGTTCACGCCCGCCGAACCGAGCAGGGTGCCGATCTTGCCCAGCGCCCCGGGCTCGTCGGCGTAGTTGATCACGAGGTTGGTGCCCTGGGCGCGCAGATCGAAGTTGCGGCCGTTGATCTGCACGATCTTTTCCACCAACTGCGGCCCCGACAGCGTGCCGGCGACGTTGACGGCGGTGCCGTCGTGAGCGACGGCGCGGACGTCGACGACGCTGCGGTGGTTCGGACTTTCCGAGGCCGTGGTGAGCTCGGCGCTGACGCCGCGCTCTTCGGCCAGCGCCGGCGCGTTGACGAAGGTGACCGGACCCTCGACCACCGCCGAGAACAGCCCACGCAGAGCCGAAAGCTTCAGCACCTCAACGTCTTCGGACGCCAGCTCGCCGCGCACCTGAACCGACACCGATACCGGCGGCCCGTCGGACAGCGAGGCTGCAAGTACCCCGAGCTTGCGCACCAGGTCCAGCCAGGGCGCCACCTCCTCGTTGACCACACCGCCGCCGACGTTGACGGCATCGGGAACGAATTCCCCGGCCAGCGCGAGCTTGACGCTCTCGGCGACGTCGGTGCCCGCCCGGTCCTGGGCCTCGGAGGTCGACGCACCCAGGTGCGGGGTCACCACCACCTGGGGCAGCTCGAACAGCGGGCTATCGGTGCACGGCTCCTTGGCGAACACGTCGATGCCGGCCGCCCGCACGTGTCCGCTGCTCACCGCTTCGGCCAGCGCAGCCTCGTCGATCAGGCCGCCGCGGGCGGCGTTGACGATGATGACGCCCGGCTTGGTCTTCGCCAGCGCTTCCTTGCCGATCAGGCCCGCCGTCTCGGGCGTCTTCGGCAGGTGGACCGAGATGAAGTCGGCGCGGGCCAACAGGTCGTCGAGCGGCAGCAGTTCGATGCCCAGCTGCGCGGCCCGGGCCGGCGACACGTAGGGGTCGTAGGCCACCAGGTGGGTGCCGAAGGCGGTCAAGCGCTGGGCGACCAACTGCCCGATCCGGCCCAGGCCCACCACGCCGACCGTCTTGCCGAAGATCTCGGTGCCGTTGAACGACGACCGCTTCCAGGCGTGCTCGCGCAGGGAGGCGTCGGCGGCCGGGATCTGCCGGGCGGCCGCCAGGAGCAGCGCCAACGCGTGCTCGGCGGCGCTGTGAATGTTCGAGGTGGGGGCGTTGACCACCAGCACGCCGCGCTCGGTCGCGGCGTCCACGTCGACGTTGTCCAGCCCCACCCCGGCGCGGGCCACGATCTTGAGCTTGGCGGCGGCCGCCAGCACCTCGGCGTCGACGGTGGTGGCCGAGCGCACCAGCAGCGCGTCGGCCTCCGGCACCGCGGCCAGCAGCTTCTCCCGGTCCGGCCCGTCCACCCAGCGCACCTCGACCTGGTCTCCCAGGGCGGCGACGGTCGATTGGGCGAGTTTGTCGGCGATCAATACAACAGGCAGATTCACCCGGCCAGCCTATCGGCTGCGTTTGGCGGGCATCGACGGGCTCACCACTGCCGTAACCTGCACCGACGGCGGTTGGGCGCGGGTCGTGAGGTCCTACGATGCGCTGATGACCAAACTCGCGATCATCTACTATTCGGCGACCGGGCATAACGCCGCGATGGCGCAACGCGTGGCCGCCGCGGCCGAGTCCGCCGGCGCCGAAGTCCGCCTTCGGCACGTCGCCGAGACCCGCGACCCGGAATCGTTCGCCCAGAACCCGGCCTGGACCGCCAATTATCAAGCGACGAAGGACCTTCCGGCGGCGACGGGTGAGGACATCGTGTGGGCGGATGCGGTGATCTTCGGTTCGCCGACCCGCTTCGGTTCTCCCGCCGCGCAATTGCGCAACTTCCTGGACTCGCTGGGCGGGTTGTGGGCCGAGGGCAAGCTCGCCGACAAGGTGTACGCGGCCTTCACGTCGTCCAACACGCTGCACGGCGGTCAGGAAACCACGCTGCTTTCGCTCTACATCACGCTGATGCATTTCGGCGGCATCATCGTCCCGCCCGGCTACACCGACCCGTGCAAGTTCGTCGACGGCAATCCGTATGGGGTCAGCCTGGTGTCGACGCACGACAACATCCACGAGTTCGACGAGGCGACCGAGAATGCCCTGGAGCACTTGGCGCGCCGGGTGGTGTCGGTCGCGGGCCGCCTTCGCGACACTTAAACCACGCACACGACACGCCGTAAACGGTCGCCGTGGTTTCAGTTTCGCGGACCGGCGGCCCGCGTAAGACTACGCCGTCTCGGTGATCGGCCGGTCGACCCAGCTCATGAGGTCGCGCAGCTTCTTGCCGGTCACCTCGATCGGGTGCTCGGCGTTCTCCTTACGCAGCCGCTCGAGCTCCTTGTTGCCGCCCTCGACGTTGGCGACCAGCTTCTTGGTGAACGTGCCGTCCTGGATGTCGCGCAGGATCTCGCGCATCCGCTCCTTGGTGCCGGCGTCGATGACCCGCGGGCCCGACAGGTACCCGCCGAACTCGGCGGTGTCGGACACCGAATAGTTCATCCGGGCGATGCCACCCTCGTACATGAGGTCCACGATCAGCTTGAGCTCGTGCAGCACCTCGAAGTAGGCCATCTCCGGCGGGTAACCGGCCTCCACCATCACGTCGAAACCGGTCTTCACCAATTCCTCTGTGCCACCGCACAACACGGCCTGCTCACCGAACAGGTCGGTCTCGGTCTCGTCCTTGAAGGTGGTCTTGATGACGCCGGCGCGGGTGCCGCCGATGGCCTTGGCGTAGGACAGCGCCAGCGCCTCACCCTCGCCGGTCGGGTCCTGGTCGACCGCGATCAGGCAGGGCACGCCCTTGCCGTCCACGAACTGGCGACGCACCAGGTGGCCGGGCCCCTTCGGCGCGACCATCGCGATGGTGACGTTGCCGGGCGGCTTGATCAGGTCGAAGTGGATGTTGAGCCCGTGGCCGAAGAACAGCGCGTCGCCCTCGGAGAGGTTGGGCTCGATGTCGTTCTTGAAGATGTCGGCCTGCGCCGTGTCGGGCGCCAGCAGCATGATGACGTCGGCCCACTTGGCCACCTCGGCGGGGGTGTCGACTTCCAGGCCCTGCTCGGAGACCTTGGCCCGCGACTTCGAACCCTCCTTGAGCCCGACGCGCACCTGCACACCGGAGTCGCGCAGGCTCAGCGAGTGCGCGTGCCCCTGGCTGCCGTAACCGATCACCCCGACCTTGCGCCCCTGGATGATCGAGAGGTCGGCATCGTCGTCGTAGAACATTTCTAGTGCCACTTTTTCAATATCTCCTTGTGTATTACTTGGCCGTGGCTATTTCGCGCCCAGGCCGCGCGGACCGCGGGACAACGACACCACTCCGGACTGGACGATTTCGCGGATACCGAACGGCTCCAACACCCGCAGCAGCGCCTCGATCTTGCCGCGATCACCGGTCGCCTCGATCGTCAGCGCCTCCGGGGATACGTCGATCACCTTGGCGCGGAACAGGTTTACCGCTTCGATCACCTGGCTGCGGCTGCCGGCGTCGGCGCGCACCTTGATCAGCGCCAGCTCCCGGGACATCGACGTGTCCTCGTCCAGCTCGACGATCTTGATGACGTTGATCAGTTTGTTGAGCTGCTTGGTGACCTGTTCGAGCGGTGTCTCGTCGCAGGCGACCACGATCGTCATGCGCGACATGTCTTTCTGCTCGGTGGCACCGACGGCCAGCGATTCGATGTTGAATCCGCGCCGCGAGAACAGCGCCGCCACCCGAGCGAGCACACCGGGTTTGTCCTCGACCAACACCGACAGCGTGTGCGTGTTCATCAGGCGTGCCCTTCGCTCTCGTCGCCGAACAGGGGACGAATGCCGCGCGCGGCCTGAATCTCGTCGTTGCTGGTGCCGGCGGCCACCATCGGCCAGACTTGCGCGTCGGCGCCGACGATGAAGTCGATCACCACCGGACGGTCGTTGATCGCGCGGGCTTGGTTGATCACGTCTTCGACGTCTTCCTCACGCTCGCAACGCAATCCGACGCATCCCAGCGCCTCCGCCAGCTTCACGAAGTCCGGGATGCGGTGCGAGTGGGTGGCCAGGTCGGTTTGCGAGTACCGCTCCTCGTAGAACAGGGTCTGCCATTGGCGCACCATGCCCAGGTTCCCGTTGTTGATCAGCGCCACTTTGATCGGCACGCCCTCGATCGCACAGGTGGCCAACTCCTGATTGGTCATCTGGAAGCAGCCGTCGCCGTCGATGGCCCACACCTCGGCCTCGGGGCGAGCCATCTTGGCGCCCATGGCCGCCGGGATGGCGAACCCCATGGTGCCCAGCCCGCCGGAGTTGATCCAGGTGCGCGGCTTCTCATAGGAGATGAACTGCGCCGCCCACATCTGATGCTGCCCAACGCCGGCGACGTACACGGCGTCCGGACCGGCGATCTGGCCCAGCTTCTCGATGACGTATTCCGGTCCGAGGCTGCCGTCGCTCTGCGGGCCGTAGCTCAGCGGGTAGGTGGACTGGACGCTGTCCAGGTAGGCCCACCATTCCGTCATGTCGATGTTGCCGGGGACGTCGTAGTGACGCAGCATGGCGATCAGGTCGGTGATGACCGCTTTGACGTCGCCGACGATCGGCACGTCGGCGTGGCGGTTCTTGCCGATCTCGGCCGGGTCGATGTCGGCGTGAATGACTTTCGCCTCCGGCGCGAAGGTGTCGAGCTTCCCGGTGACCCGGTCGTCGAAGCGGGTGCCCAGCGCGATCAGCAGGTCGCTGCGCTGCAGCGCCGCCACCGCGGCGACCGTGCCGTGCATGCCGGGCATGCCCATGTGCTGGCGATGGCTGTCGGGGAACGCGCCGCGCGCCATCAGGGTGGTCACGACGGGAATGCCGGTCAGCTCGGCCAACTCGAGCAGTTGCTCGGTCGCCTCGCCGCGGATGACGCCGCCGCCGACGTACAGCACCGGCTTGTTGGACGCCGCGATCAGCTTGGCGGCCTCGCGGATCTGCCGGTTGTGCGGCTTGGTGTTGGGCTTGTAGCCGGGCAGATCCATGCGCGGCGGCCAACTGAACGTGCACTGGCCCTGAAGGACGTCCTTGGGGATGTCGACGAGCACCGCACCCGGGCGGCCCGAGGACGCGATGAGGAAGGCCTCGGCGATCACCTGCGGGATCTCGTCGCCGGAGCGGACCAGGAAGTTGTGCTTGGTGATCGGCATCGTGATGCCGGAAATGTCGGCTTCCTGGAACGCGTCGGTGCCGATCAGCGTGCGCCCGACCTGGCCGGTGATGGCGACGACGGGCACCGAATCCATCTGCGCGTCGGCCAGCGGGGTGACCAGGTTCGTGGCGCCGGGGCCCGACGTGGCCATGCACACCCCGACCTTGCCAGTGGCGTGGGCGTAGCCGCTGGCGGCGTGGCCGGCGCCCTGCTCGTGCCGAACCAGCACGTGGCGAAGCTTTTTCGAGTCGAACAGCGGGTCATAGACCGGCAAGACCGCGCCACCGGGGATGCCGAAGATGACCTCGACGTCGAGCTCCTCCAGCGATCGGATCACCGACTGGGCGCCGGTAAGCTGCTCGGGCCCAACGCGTTTCGGCTTCTTGGCGGGGGCGGCGGCGGGAGTTTCCGCCGCGTCGGAGGCGACGTCGGCGGCACGCTGTGGCGAGGTGGCGTGCTGCCTGGTGGGTGCGCTCACTGTCTTTTGTCCTTATTCACTCTGGGAGTCTCGCTGGGGCAACAAAAAACCCCCGACAGCTCTTCTGCTGCACGAGGGTTGCGCGTTGGTCTGGATAGCTTCAAATGCCGAGAGGCTAGTCAGGCACCAACGCGCCGACTAATTACTACGAGCATCCCGGGCTGTCCGGCGGTATCCATAACGTCCGACGGTAGCCTTCGCACAGCTCAGCAGTCAAATCCGCTACCGCCCGCTCGCGCGGAGGTCCGGTGCATCGCGACGGGTGAAATGATGGTCGGGTGGCTACCGGTTCGTCTTCGAACACACCCGTCGTGATCAAGGTGTCCCCGATCGCTCACCTGGCGGTCGGATTCACCACGCTGGGGTTGCTGATACCGGTGATGCTGTGGCCGCCCTCGGCGCCGCTGCTGCTGATTCCCCTGCTGCTGTCGGCCATGATCGTGCGGCTGCGCACCGTCGCCGACGACAAAGGCGTGACCGTCCGAACGCTGCTGGGCAGCCAGACGATGCCGTGGGACGAGATCGACGGGCTGCGCTTCCACCGCGGCTCCTGGGCCCGCGCGCACCTCAAGAGCGGCGCGGAGCTGCGCCTGCCCGCGGTGACGTTCTCGACGCTTCCGGAGCTGACGCAGGCCAGCGCGGGACGCGTGCCCAACCCCTATCAGTGACGGTCAGGCGATCGGGTTGACCCCGTTGAGCAGCACCCACACGGCGATGCCGGCGGCGATGCCGACCAGCAGGGCGACGAACGACCCGATGAAGGGCCGGTGGGCCCAGCCCCGGCGCGCGTCCAGACCGTAGCGGCCGGGTCCGCACAGGATGACCGCGACGGCCAGGACGATCAGCGTGATCTGGTATTCGTGGCCGTCCGGCAGGAAGTACGTGAAGGTGTGCGGATGCGGGCGGGCCGTGATGGTGGCCAGCATGCCGTTGATCAGGAACGCCAGCACACCCGCCGCGGCCACCGGGGTGAACAGCCCCAGGATCAGCAGCACGCCCGCGACGAGCTCACCGCCGGCGCTGACGTAGGCCAGGATGTCGGCGTGCTGGTAGCCGACGTCGGACAGCGAGTTCTTGAACCCGCCGACGCCGGAGCCGCCCCACCAGCCGAACAGCTTCTGCAGCCCGTGCGCCGCCAGCACGACCCCGAGGCCGACCCGCAAGATCAGCAAACCCAGGTGCTGGGTTCCACGCCGGCCGACTTCGTGCAACCGGCCGTGGTGTTCGTCCCCGTCGATCTCGGCGGGCTCGGCGGCCGCGTGCCGGGACTCCTGCGGCTGCACGTAGGGCAGGGGCTCCTGCTGATCGAGCACGTGGTAACCCGCCGCCCGGGACCCGGCCGCGCCGGCGTGGTCACCCATGTAGGGGATGACGGTGGTGGTTCCGGTGGAGGGGTTGAAGTCGCCGGGGTAACCGACGGGCGTCAAGTCGTCTTCGGGGTCGACCACGCGCGCCGTGGCGGGCCGTCCCGGGGTTGGCTCCGGGGATTCGCCGGGCCGCTGCCAATGTCCGTCATTCGGTTGACTGGTCACGGGTGTCAGGGTAAGGGCAGTTGGCGCTGAATTGGGGATTTGAGCGGCGCTTTCGCCAGGCAATCGCCTGTTTGCCCGCCAAACAAGCCCGGATTGGCCGTGTGGGACGCTGCGGGCGGTCGAAAACGGCCGAATCCGGCGGCTCAGGCCGCCGAGAATAGGGTGCCGATCATGCCGCCCCAGCCGGCCCGGCGCATGCGTGTGGCGGCGGCGGGCGCACTATCCGTAGCCTGTCGGTCATGCGACTACGGCGCTCGGTTCGGTGCGGGATCGCCGCGCTCTGCGCGACGATGCTGGTCGCGAGCGGGTGCGCGCGGTTCAACGACGCGCAATCGCAGCCGTTCACCACCAACCCCGAGCTCAAGCCCCAACCCAGCTCGACGCCTCCCCCGCCGCCGCCGCTGCCACCCACACCCTTCCCGAAGGCATGCCCGGCGCCGGGCGTCATGCAGGGCTGCCTGGAGAGCACCAGCGGCCTGATCATGGGGCCGGACAGCAAAACCGCGCTCGTCGCCGAGCGCACCACCGGCGCCGTCAAGGAGATCTCGGTCAGCGCCGAGCCGAAGGTGAAGATGGTCATCCCGGTCGACCCGTCCGGGGACGGCGGCCTGATGGACATCGTGCTGTCGCCGACCTACACCCAAGATCGGCTGATGTACGCCTACGTCAGCACGCCGACCGACAATCGGGTGATCCGGATCGCCGACGGCGACATCCCCAAGGACATCCTCACCGGGATCCCCAAGGGCGCGACCGGCAACAGCGGGGCACTGATCTTCACCAGCCCCACCACGTTGGTGGTGATGACCGGCGACGCGGGTAACCCCGCGGCGGCCGCCGACCCCAAATCGCTGGCCGGCAAGGTCCTTCGGATCGAGCAGCCGACCACCATCGGTCAAGCGCCGCCGACGACGGCGCTGTCGGGTGTGGGCTCCGGCGGCGGCCTGTGCATCGACCCGGTGGACGGCTCGCTCTACGTCGCCGACCGCACGCCGACGGCGGACCGGTTGCAGCGCATCACCAAAGCCTCGGAGGTCTCCACGGTGTGGACCTGGCCGGACAAGCCCGGGGTGGCCGGCTGCGCCGCGATGGACGGGACGGTGCTGGTCAACCTCATCAACACGAAGCTCACGGTGGCCGTGCGGCTGGCTCCGGCGACGGGCGCGGTCACCGGCGAACCCGACGTGGTGCGCAAGGACACGCACGCCCACGCGTGGGCGCTGCGGATGTCGCCGGACGGAAACGTCTGGGGCGCAACGGTCAACAAGACCGCCGGGGACGCCGAAAAGCTCGACGACGTGGTGTTCCCGCTGTTCCCGCAGGGCGGCGGCTTCCCGCGCAACAACGACGATAAGACCTAGCGAAAGCTAGGCCTTCGTCAACCCTGCCCGCAGGCGGCCAGCACCAGTTCGCGCACCCGCGCCGCGTCGGCCTGCCCGCGGGTGGCCTTCATCACCGCGCCGACTATCGCGCCCGCCGCGGCCACCTTGCCGCCGCGGATCTTTTCCGCCACATCGGGATTGGCGGCCAGCGCCTCATCGACCGCCGCCTGGGTCACCGAATCGTCGCGCACCAGCTCGAGACCGCGGGCGCTCATCACCTGCTCGGGGTCGCCCTCGCCGGCCAGCACCCCCTCCACGACCTGGCGGGCCAGCTTGTTGGACAGCTTGCCCTCGTCCACCAGGGCGATCACCGCGGCGACCTGAGCCGGCGTGATGGCCAGTTCGTCCAGGCTGATGTTGGCCTCGTTGGCCTTCTGCACCAAGAAGTTTCCCCACCAGGCGCGCGCCTGCTCGCTGGCGGCGCCATGCTTGACGGTCTCGGTGACCAGTTCCACGGCACCGGCGTTGACCAGATCGCGCATCACCTCGTCGGAGACGCCCCATTCCTGCTGGATTCGCTTGCGGCTCAGCCACGGTAGCTCCGGGATGGTCTGGCGCAGCTGGTCGACCAACTCGCGACTGGGCGCGACGGGTTCCAGGTCGGGCTCGGGGAAATAGCGGTAGTCCTGAGCGGTCTCCTTCGCGCGGCCCGGGCTGGTGTATCCCGCCTCGTGAAAGTGTCTGGTCTCCTGGATGATCCGGCCGCCGGACGCGAGCACGGCTGCCTGCCGCTGCATTTCGTAACGGACCGCGACCTCAACGCTTTTCAGCGAGTTGACGTTCTTGGTCTCGGTGCGGGTGCCGAACTCGGTGGTTCCCGTCGGCATCAGCGACACGTTGGAATCGCAACGCATCGAGCCCTGGTCCATCCGGACATCGGATACGCCCAAGGCGCGCAACAGGTCTCGCAAGGCAGTGACGTATGCGCGGGCGATCTGCGGCGCCCGGGCGCCGGCGCCGACGATGGGCTTGGTCACGATTTCGATCAGCGGCACGCCGGCGCGGTTGTAGTCGAGCAGCGATGTCGTCGCGCCGTGGATGCGGCCGGTCTCGCTTCCCAGGTGGGTCAGCTTGCCGGTGTCTTCCTCCATGTGCGCGCGCTCGATCTCGACCCGCCAGGTGCTGCCGTCTTCGAGCGGCGCGTCCAGGTAGCCGTTGATGGCGATCGGCTCGTCGTACTGGGAGATCTGGTAGTTCTTCGGCATGTCCGGGTAAAAGTAGTTCTTCCGGGCGAAGCGGCACCACGGCACGATCTCGCAGTTCAGCGCCAGCCCGATCCGAATGGCCGATTCCACCGCGGTGCGGTTGAGCACCGGCAGCGACCCCGGCAGTCCGAGGCACACCGGGCAGACCTGGGTGTTGGGTTCGGCGCCGAACGCGGTGGAGCAGCCGCAGAACATCTTGGTGACCGTCGACAGCTCGACGTGCACCTCGAGGCCGAGGACGGGGTCGAAACGGGCGATGACCTCGTCGTAATCCATGAGATCGGCACTGGCGGCAAGACTCATGCCGTCGATCGTAGTGGTGACCGCGAGGGCGGCGGAGCCGGGCGAAGCGGGTCACCACCATCAGACCCAGTGGTGACCGCGAGGGCGGCGGAGCCGGGCGAAGCGGGTCACCACCATCAGACCCAGTGGTGACCGCGAGCGCGGCGGAGCCGGGCGAAGCGGGTCACCACCATCAGACCCAGTGGTGACCGCGAGCGCGGCGGAGCCGGGCGAAGCTCAGGGCCAGTGCGGCGAGCGTGACACCGGGAATCGGTTGGGCTCGGCGCCCCTGCCCGGGAACATATCCGCCAGCACGGCCGCCATCTCGAGGTAACAGCGCCGGCTTTCCTTGCTCAGTCGATCCAGTTCGATCTGCTTGCCTTCGTGGATGTGCCGATCGAACGGCAGCACCACCGTCGCGGCGACGCGCGCGGACAATCGGTCGATTTCGTTGGCGGCCAACACCCCCACTTTGGCCGGCTCGACGTGGTTGACCGCCAGGATCGTGCACCGCACCAAAGCCTGATATCCGTTGTTGCCCAACCAATCCAGCGTGGTCGCCGTCTTTCGTATCGCATCGATCGAGGTGCTGGTCACCACGACCAGCGCCCGCGCCTCGGGCAAGACGGCGTCCATCACGCCCGAGTTGAGCGCCTTGGCGCAGTCCAACAGCACCACCGAGTAGTGGTTGCGCAGCAGGGAAAGCGCTTTGACCACGTCGTGGCGCTCGAGCCGCCAGTCGGTGTGCGCGTAGTCCGGCAGGCCGAGCACTTCCAGGCCGAAATTGTTCATGTAGGTGCGCGCGCGGATGTCCGCGTAACTCGCGGCCGTCTTATCGGTGAGCAGGTCCGCCATGCCCAGCGGGTTCAGCCGGCCATGGCGCTCGGCCAGGTCCCCGGCGTCGATGTCGACGGCGACGATCCGGTCATGACGCACCTCGGCGAACGTCGACCCGAGCGCCTCCACCACCGCCGTCTTGCCGACGCCGCCCTTGAGGTTGAGAACGGCGATGGGAAACGCGCCGCCCACGTCCGCGCGGATCCGGTCGCGCAGGTCGTCCATGTACTGCGCGGCCTTGCCGGGACCGAGGTCGACCCCGGTCACCCGGTGGATCACGTCGCGCCAGTTGAAGCCCGCAGAAGCGCTGGGGTCGCCCTGCTCGAGCCCGTCGAGGGCCGTGCCGCCCGCCGGCCTCGGTGCGCGCGGTCGTGGAACTAAAGGCGCAGGTCGAGCCGGTGTTTTCGGCCGGGGCACGGACGGCATCGCCCGATAGGACTGCGGCATGGTGGCCGCCCTGGAGTCGACGTCGAGCCAGCTGGGGGCGCGCTGCGGACGAACCGGCGGGCGCGGCGGCCCCGCCGACGACGCGGGCTGCTGAACGTCTCCGCGAATCGAACCGCGGTTGCGCATACCCCCGGTATAACCCCCGACAAGCGGTTCGGAAACCACGAATCCGGGCCGGCGCGTCGAAACCGGCAAATTACGGCGGTGTCGGCCGCGCCTCAGCCGAAGAAGGCAGCGGCGTCGTCGTAGCGACTCTCGGGTACCAGCTTGAGTTGGCGCACCGCGTCGGCCAGCGCCACCCGCCCGATGTCCTGCCCCCGCAGCGACACCATCTGGCCGTACTCCCCCGCGTGTGCGGCGTCGGCGGCGTTGACGCCGAACCGCGTGGCCAGCACCCGGTCATACGCCGTCGGCGTGCCCCCGCGCTGGACATGGCCCAGCACGGTCACCCGGACGTCCTTGTTGATCCGCTTCTCCACCTCGGCGCCCAGCTGCGCGGCGACACCGGTGAACTTTTCGTGGCCAAACTCGTCAAGTCCGCCCTCGCGCAACGAGATTGAACCCGGTACGGGTTTGGCTCCCTCGGCGACCACGCAGATGAAGTGCGAATCCCCGCGCTGGAAGCGGCGTTTGACGAGCCGGCACACCTCCTCGACGTCGAAGGGCTGCTCGGGAATCAGCGTCATGTGCGCGCCGGACGCCAGGCCGGCGTTCAGCGCGATCCAGCCGGCGTGCCGGCCCATCACCTCGACCAGCATCACCCGCTGATGCGATTCGGCGGTGCTGTGCAGCCGGTCGATGGCGTCGGTGGCCACCGTCAGCGCGGTGTCGTGACCGAAAGTGACGTCGGTGCAGTCGATGTCGTTGTCGATGGTCTTCGGCACGCCGACGACCGGCACGTTTTCCTCCGACAGCCAGTGCGCGGCGGTCAGGGTGCCTTCACCGCCGATGGGGATGAGCACATCGATGCCGTTGTCGTCCAACGTCTGCTTGATCTGGTCCAGCCCGGCGCGCAGTTTGTCCGGGTGCACCCGGGCGGTGCCCAGCATCGTGCCGCCCTTGGCCAGCAGCCGGTCGTTGCGGTCGTCGTTCTGCAGTTGGATGCGCCGGTTTTCCAGCAACCCGCGCCACCCGTCCTGAAACCCGACCACCGACGAGCCGTACCGGGCGTCGCAGGTGCGCACCACGGCCCGAATGACGGCGTTCAGCCCCGGGCAATCGCCGCCTCCGGTGAGAATTCCGATCCGCATGCCCTTATCTTGCCTTGCACGCCACCGGCACGGCAGCGAAAGTCAGATGGCCGACGGCAGCGGCCCGCGGGCGGCCTCGTAGGCGGCGCCGACGCGGTAGAGGCGGTCGTCGGCCAGCGCGGGCGCCATGATCTGCAGGCCGACCGGCAGGTCGTCGTCGGGCGACAGCCCCGATGGCACCGACATGCCGCAGTGGCCGGCCAGATTCAGTGGCAGCGTGCACAGGTCGAACAGGTACATCGCCAGCGGATCGTCCACCTTCTCCCCCAACGGGAAGGCGGTGGTCGGCGTCGCGGGCGACACCACCACGTCGACGGACTCGTACGCCCGGTCCAGGTCGCGCGCGATCAATGTGCGCACCTTCTGCGCCTGGTTGTAATAGGCGTCGTAGTAACCGGCCGACAGCGCGTAGGTGCCGATCATGATGCGCCGCTTGACTTCCGGCCCGAATCCGGCGGCGCGGGTCAGCGCCATCACTTCCTCGGCGCTGTGCGTGCCGTCGTCGCCGACGCGCAGCCCGTAGCGCATGGCGTCGAAGCGGGCCAGGTTGCTCGACACCTCCGAGGGCAGGATCAGGTAGTAGGCGGCCAGCGCGTATTCGAAGTGGGGGCAGTCCACCTCGCTCACCTCGGCGCCCAGTTCGGTCAGTTTCGCGACGGCGGCCTCGAACGAGGCCAGCACCCCCGGCTGGTAGCCGTCGCCGCGCAACTGCTTCACCACGCCGACTCGCACGCCCTTGAGGTCCCCCGCCGCCCCGGCCCTGGCGGCGCCGACGACATCGGGCACCGACGCCTCGACGGAGGTGGAGTCGCGGGTGTCGTGACCGGCGATCACCTGGTGCAACAGCGCGGTGTCCAGCACTGTGCGCGCGCACGGGCCGCCCTGATCCAGCGACGACGCACACGCCACCAGGCCGTAGCGCGACACGGTGCCGTAGGTGGGTTTGACCCCGACCGTCGCGGTCAGCGCCGCGGGCTGCCGGATGGAGCCGCCGGTGTCGGATCCGATGGCCAGCGGCGCCTGGAACGCGGCCAGCGCCGCCGCGCTGCCGCCGCCGGAGCCGCCGGGCACCCGGTCGAGGTTCCATGGGTTGCGGGTCGGACCGTAGGCGGAGTTCTCCGTCGAGCTGCCCATTGCGAACTCGTCCATGTTGGTCTTGCCCAGGATCGGGATCCCCGCGGCGCGCAACCGCGTGGTGACGGTGGCGTCGTAGGGCGAACGCCAGCCCTCGAGGATCTTGGACCCGCAGGTGGTGGGCATGTCGACGGTGGTGAACACGTCCTTGAGCGCAAGCGGCACCCCGGCCAGCGGCGACGGCAGGCGCTCGCCCGCGGCCACCGCCTCGTCGATCACGGCCGCCGCCCCCAACGCCTCGTCGGCGGCCACGTGCAAGAAGGCGTGGTACCGGTCGTCGGTCGCGGCGATCTGCTCCAGGCACGCCTGGGTGACCTCGACCGACGACAGCTCCTTGGCGGCGATTCGCGCGCCCAGGGTCGCCGCGTCGGATCGGATGATCTCGTTCACTCGCTGTCCCCCAGGATCTGCGGCACCGCGAAGCGGCCGTCGGCGGCCTCGGGCGCCTCGGCCAGCGCTTCGGATTGGGTCAGGCAGGGGGTCGGCTCGTCCGGGCGGGTGACGTTCACGTCCTTGAGGGGGTTGTCGGTCGCTTCGACGCCGGTGACGTCGACCGCCTGCACCTGGCTGACGTGGGTGAGGATGGCGTCGAGCTGGCCGGCGAAGCTGTCCAGCTCGGCATCGGTCAGCGCCAGGCGGGACAGCCGCGCCAGGTGCGCCACCTCGTCGCGGGAGATTCCAGACACGATCCGAAAGCCTAGCCGCGAGGGTGCGGCCGGGTTCAGGCCCGCCGGTTATCCGCAGAAATGCAGTGGACACCTCGCTGTGCGACAGTGTTGGCCGTGCCGTCCTATCTATTGCGCATCGAGCTGGTCGACCGCCCAGGCAGCCTGGGCTCGCTGGCCGTGGCGCTCGGTTCGGTGGGCGCCGACATCTTGTCGCTCGACGTGGTGGAGCGCAGCTCGGGGTACGCGATCGACGACCTGGTGATCGAGCTGCCGCCGGGGGCGATGCCGGACACGCTGATCACCGCGGCGGAGTCGCTTGCGGGTGTGCGGGTGGACAGCGTGCGTCCGCACACCGGGCTGCTCGAAGCCCATCGCGAACTGGAGCTGCTCGACCACGTCGCCGCGGCCGGTGACAGCGCGTCGCGGTTGCAGGTGCTGGCCAACGAGGCGCCCCGGGTGCTGCGCGTCAGTTGGTGCACCGTGGTGCGCGGTGCGGGCGACGAGCTTCAGCGCCTGGCGTCCAGCCGGGGCGCGCCGGAGACGCGGGCGGTTTCGGCCCCGTGGCTCCCGATCGAACGCGCCGCGACGTTGGACGGCGCCGCCGAGTGGGTGCCGCAGGCGTGGCGCGACATGGACACCACGATGGTCGCCGCCCCGCTGGGGGACCCGCACACGGCGGTGGTGCTGGGGCGCCCGGGCCCGGAGTTTCGGCCGTCGGAGGTGGCCCGCCTAGGCTACCTGGCCGGCATCGTGGCCACGATGCTGCGCTAGCGCGCTGGCGCCGCCACCACCGGGTCGTCGTCCTCCCATAGCAGCAGCTGACGCACCGCGGGACGCGGCCCATAGGGCCGGAGCATGGTGCTGGCCGGACGCGGGCGAACCCGCTGCGGCCACCAGAACCAGCGACCGAGAATCCTTGCGACAGAAGGGGTCATGAACGAGCGCACGATCAGCGTGTCGAACAGCAAGCCGAGGCCGATCGTGGTGCCGATCTGGCCGAGCACCTGGAATCCGCTGAACACGAACGCACACATGGTGACCGCGAAGACGATGCCGGCGGAGGTGACCACCGATCCGGAGCCCGCCATCGCCCGGATGATGCCGGTGTTCAAGCCGGCGTGTATTTCTTCCTTGAACCGGGAGATCAGCAGCAGGTTGTAGTCGGACCCGACCGCCAACAGCAGGATCACCGCCAGCGCGAGCACCACCCAGTACAGCTGGATGCCGAAGAGATATTGCCACACCAGGACTGACAGCCCGAACGAGGCGCCCAACGAAAGGGCCACCGTGCCGACGATGACCAGCGCGGCGATCAGGCTGCGGGTGATGATCATCATGATCAGCAGGATCAGGCTCAGCGCGGCGAACGCCACGATCATCAGGTCGTACTTGGCGCCGTCCTGAATGTCCTTGTACGTCGCGGCGGTTCCGCCCAGATAGACTCCCGCGTCCGCCATCGGCGTGCCCTTGAGCGCCTCGTGCGCCGCCTTGGCCATGGGATCGATGTGCGAAATGCCCGCGGGCGTGGCCGGATCGCCCTCATGGGTGACGATCATGCGAGCGGCCTTGCCGTCCGGCGAGAGGAACAGCTTGAGCCCGCGCTTGAAGTCGGGATTGTTGAACACCTCGGGCGGCAGATAGAACGTGTCGTCGTTCTTGGCCGCGTCGAACGCCCGCCCCAACGCCGTCGCGTTGTCGATCGCGGCAGCGGTCTGCGCGTAAATGCCGGACAGCGTGGCGTAATTGGCCAGCGTCAGATCGCGATTGGTCTGCTGGCTGTCGATCTGCGGCGGTATCAGCGCCACCAGTTTCGGCTGCAGCGCGTCGAGCTGGTCGAGGGAGGCCGTGAGGTTTTCGAACTTCTCGGTGAGCTGGTCGATGCCGTCGAGCGCGTCGAACAGCGAGCGGAACGCGAAGCAGACCGGGATGTCGTAACAGTGCCGCTCCCAATAGAAGTAGCTGCGGACCGGCCGGAAGAAGTCGTCGAAGTTCGCGATCTTGTCGCGCAGATCCTGGATCGTGCCGAGCGTGTCGTGGAAGCTCTGCGTCTCGTCGTGGGTGGTGTTGGCGAGTTGCTGCTGCAATACGTATTGCTGCCTCAAGATGTTGATGGTCTTGTTCAGCTCGTTGGCCTGCTTGAGGGCGTCGTTGGCCCGATCTTGTTGGTAGGTCAGGTTTTCCTGCTGCGCCGCGCTGGAATTGCTGACCACGAACGCGAGCGAGCTGTGCACCAGCGGGGTGCCCAAGGGCCGGGTGATGGTCTGCACCTGCGCCACGCCGGGAACGTGGAACACCGCCTTGGCCACCTTGTCCAGGATGAGCATGCTTTCCGGGTTGCGCATGTCGTGATCGGTTTCCACCATGAGCAATTCGGGCTCGAGCCGGGCCCGCGAGAAATGCTTCTCGGCCGCGGTGTACCCGATGTTGGCCGGCGCGCTGGCGGGCATGTAGGGGCGGGTGTCGTAACTGGTCTTGTACCCGGGCAAGGCGATCAGCCCCACCAGCGCCAGCGCGCAGGCCGCGGCGAGCACGGCCCCCGGCCAGCGGACGATGGCGGTGCCGATCCGCCGCCAGCCGCGGGTTCTGATCGCCCGCTTGGGGTCGAAGATGCCGACCTTGGCGCCCAGGGTGAGGATGGCCGGCCCCAGGGTGAGCGCGGCGCAAAGCGCGACGACGATGCCCAGCGCGGCGGGGATGCCCAGGCTTTGGAAGTAGGGCAGCCGGGTGAAGCTCAGACAGGCGACCGCGCCGGCGACGGTGAGCCCGGAACCCAGCACGATGTGCGTCGTGCCGTGATACATGGTGTAGAAGGCCTTTTCGCGATCCTCGCCGGTGCCGCGCGCCTCCTGGTAACGGCCCACGAAGAAGATCGCGTAGTCGGTTCCCGCAGCGATCACCAAGAGCGTCAACAGGTTCGTCGCGTAGGTCGACAACCCGATGACGCCGGCGTTTCCGAGAAACGCGACAAGGCCTCGGGCCGCGGACATCTCGATCAAGACCGTGGCGAGCACCAGCAGCGTGGTGAGGACGGACCGATAGACGAAGAACAGCATTACGGCGATCACGCCGACGGTGATCGCGGTGACCTTCGCGGTTCCCTTGCTGCCGACGTCGAACTGATCGGAAATCAGCGGCGCCGCGCCGGTCACATACGCCCGCACCCCCGGCGGCGGCTTCAGGTGCTCGACGATGTCGCGCACCGCGCCGACACCCTCGTTGGCCAATGCCGAGCCCTGGTTGCCCGCGAGGAACAGCTGGACGTAGGCGGCCTTGCCGTCGCCGCTCTGCGACCCGGCCGCGGTCAGGGTGTCACCCCAGAAGTCCTGCACGTGTTCGACGTGCTTGCGGTCCTGCCCGAGCCTGCGGACCAGCTCGTCGTAGAAGCGGTGCGCGTCCGCGCCGAGCGGCTGGTCACCTTCCAGCACGATCATCGCCGAACTGTCTGTGTCGAATTCGTGGAACTTTTCGCCGATGCGCTTGATCGCCTTGAGCGACGGTGCGTCGGGTGAGTTCAGCGCGACGTTGTGGGTCTTGCCAACCTCTTCCAGCTGCGGCACCGCGATGTTCGTGATCGCGGCCAGCGCCACCCAGAAGAGCAGGATCGGCAAGGCCAGCCGGCGGATGGTGCGCGGGACGAAGCTCCGCGACTCGTGCTGGTCGCTCATCCGGACTTGTCCAGGCAGTAGGTGTAGGCGTCGACTTTGTCAACGGTGCGTTGGTCTTTCACCTCGCCGTTGACGGTGATGCGGCAGCCGAGGGTGTCGCCGTTGCCCTGCGCGACGACGTTGCCGAGGACGGCCGGCTCCGTCGTGGTGATGGTGAACGACCAGGGCAGCGTCGCGTCCTTGACTTGCTGGGGCTGGGCGTTGACATCAAGGTAATTGATGGTCGCGGTCGCGCCGGGCGCGCCGAAGACCTCGAGCACCACCCGTTTGGGATTGAACGGGACGATCTCGTTCGAGAGGCCGCTGTTGGCCGACGTGGTGTCGTGCGAGCCGAAGATTCCGTGCAGGCGATAGATGGCGAAGCCGGCGAGCGCGACGACCAACACCGCGACCAGCACCATCCACCCTCGCCTGACCAGTGAGGTCATCGAAATCCCCTTCACCCGTTCACCTTTCGATCATCGGGCGACCAGATCACCCCCGACCCCCAGGGCGGGCCGGGCGTGATCGACAGCTATGACAGTACGGTACGGGACCGTACTGCACAAGAGACGCGAGCGTACACATTCCGCTTCGGCGGTTAACGCTGCGTTACCCCTTGGTTCTGGTCAAGCCCGGGATGAGAAACCCGTCCACGAGCGCTTGGACGGTGCGACGAGTAGGCGGCCGGCCGGGAATGATGGACCGGAAGATGAGATAGCCGGGCAACAGATCCCAGAGCTCGTCGCTGATCACGTCCTCGGTGATCTCACCGCGGTCGACGGCTTGGCGCAGGACATGTTGAAGCAACGCCTTGCGTTGCTTGAGGAATTGCTCCTGCATGGCGTCGTTGAGCGCCGGGTGCCGCGACACCTCGACCATCACCGCGCGAATGGTGCTGGCGTGCTCGCGGCCATGCTGACCACACGTCTCCCCCAGGCTCAGCAGGTCGCCGCGCAGCGTGCCGGTGTTGGGTGCGACGGCGACCAGGCGCACGCCTTCGATGAAGGCGGCCAACACCAATTCGGCCTTCGAGGCCCAGCGCCGATACACGGTGGCCTTGCTCGCGTGGGCGGCCGCGGCGACGGCGTCGATCGTCAGCTGGTCATAGCCGTGTTCCTGCAGCAGGCGCAGCGTCACCGCCAGAATCTCGCCCTCACGGGGCGACCACGGTGACGTCTGCGCGTACGCCTCGGCCGTCTGGGTCATAGCGCCCACGATAGGACTGCCGGGGCGATGCGGGCTAATTTATCGCCGGATGGCCGCGAGCGCCTGCCCGATGTCGGCGACGAGATCCTCGGTGTCTTCGATGCCCAGCGAGATGCGCGCGAACCCGTCGGCGACGGGGACCGCCCCACGTCGGATTGGAGCCGCGACCGTAGCTGTCCGGCGCCTCCGCCTCGTCGACGGCCAGGTGATAGGTCGCGGCGAGCAACCGCCTGCGGTACGACCGGTTGACCCGGAATCGCCTGTGGGATAACGGCTTTGAGGCAGGTCGTGGAATCGCCGTGGCGACCGGACATGGGCCTAGTCCGCCGGGTTTTTCGGCGGCCCTTCGGCCAGCAGCTTGCGGAAACCGTCCTCGTCGAGGACCGGCACGCCGAGCTCGACCGCCTTGTCGTACTTGGAGCCCGGCGAGTCGCCGGCGACGACGTAGTCGGTCTTCTTCGACACCGAACCGGCGGCCTTCCCGCCGCGCGCGATGATCGCCTCCTTAGCGTCGTCACGCGAAAAACCGGTCAGTGAGCCGGTGACGACGACGGTCAGCCCTTCCAGGGTGCGGGCCACGCTGGCGTCGCGCTCGTCGGCCATCCGCACGCCCGCGTCCCGCCACTTGTCGACGATCGCGCGATGCCAGTCGACGGTGAACCACTCGGTGAGCGCGGCGGCAATGGTCGGCCCGACACCCTCGACCGCGGCCAGCTGCTCGGTGGACGCCGACATGATCGCGTCCAGGCTGCCGAACTCGGTGGCCAGGGCGCGCGCGGCCGTCGGCCCGACGTGGCGGATGGACAGCGCCACCAGCACGCGCCACAACGCCACCGCCTTGGCCTTGTCCAGGTTGTCGAGCAGCCGCCTGCCGTTGGCGGACAGGGCGCCGGCCTTGGTGCGGAACAGCTCGGTGCGCAACAGGTCGTCCTCGGTGAGGGTGAACAGGTCCCCCTCGTCGGCGATCACCCCGGCCTTGAGCAGCGCGATAGCCGCCTCGTAGCCGAGCCCCTCGATGTCGAACGCGCCCCGACCGGCAACGTGGAAGACGCGCTCCCGCAGCTGCGCCGGGCAGGACCGGGCGTTGGGACAACGGATGTCGGCGTCGCCCTCCTTGGCGGGGGCCAGCGTCGTGCCGCATTCGGGACACGTTGTGGGCATGACGAATTCGCGTTCGGACCCGTCCCTCAGGTCGACGACGGGGCCGAGCACCTCCGGGATCACGTCGCCGGCCTTGCGGATCATCACGGTGTCGCCGATCAGCACCCCCTTGCGCTTGACCTCGGCGGCGTTGTGCAGGGTGGCCAGGCCCACCGTCGACCCCGCGACCTTGACGGGCGTCATGAACGCGAACGGCGTGACGCGGCCGGTGCGCCCGACGTTCACGCGGATGTCGAGCAGCTTGGTCTGGGCTTCCTGCGGCGGGTACTTGTACGCGACCGCCCACCGCGGCGCCCGGGATGTCGTCCCCAGCCGGCGCTGCAGCGTGAAGTCGTCGACTTTGATCACCACGCCGTCGATTTCGTGCGCCAGGTCGTAGCGCTGCTCGCCCCAGTACGCGATCCGCTCTTCGACCGCGGCCAGCCCGTGCACCCGCGTCGTCTGCTCGGCCACCGGCAGTCCCCAGGCCTTCAGCGCCGTGTACGCCTCGTGCAGGGTTTTGGGCGAGAACCCGTCGGTGCGGCCGACGCCGTGACAGATCATCCGCAGCCGGCGCCGGGCGGTGACCGCCGGGTTCTTCTGGCGCAGCGACCCGGCCGCGCTGTTGCGCGGATTGGCGAAGGGCGCCTTGCCGTCCTCGACCAGGCTGGCGTTGAGCGCCTCGAAATCGGCGAGCAGGAAGAACACCTCGCCACGCACCTCGAGCACCGCGGGAATCGGGAAGTCGGCACTGGCGCTGAGCCGTTCGGGCACGTCCTCGATGGTGCGCGCGTTGAGGGTCACGTCCTCGCCCACCCGTCCGTCGCCGCGCGTGGCGGCGCGTTCCAGGCGGCCGTCGCGATACACCAGCGACAACGCGACGCCGTCGATCTTGAGTTCGCACAGGTAGTGCGGGTCGCGGCCGACCTCGTTCTCGACGCGGTTGCTCCAGGCGACCAGCTCGTCGCGGTCGAAGACGTCATCCAGGCTCAGCATCCGCTCGAGGTGCTCGGCCTCGGTGAAGTCGGTGGCGAAGCCGGCCCCACCGACCAGTTGCGTCGGGGAATCCGGGACG
>NZ_LZIZ01000031.1:0-7974 GCF_001666915.1 Mycobacterium sp. E3339
CGGCCTGCTCGTCGGTTTCGTCGGCGTGAATCATGAACTCGAACCGCCGGATTCCGTGCGCGATCGAGATCGAGGCGTACGGACGTTCGGGGTCGGCGCCGACCTCGCTGTTGGGGTGGCCGAGCGGGTCGTTGGCGATGTCGACCACCAGCCAGCGCGTCGAGGATGTCGTCCCGTCGAACGACACGCCCATCATGCGGCGGGTCATGCTGCGACCGCCGTCGCAGCCGACCACGTAACGCGTTCGTAGGCTGGACGATTCGTGGTCGCGTCCGCCGCCGAGTTCGACGGTCACGCCGTCGGCGTCTTCCCGGCATGCCGTCATCGGACGGCCCCACCACACGTCGACGTGCTCGAACCGGTCCAGGCCCGCCAGCAGTTCGGCGTCGACAAGCGGTTGGACGAACCCGTTACGCTTCGGCCAACCGAAACGCGCATCGGACGGGGCCATTTCGGCGAGCACGCGGCGCTTGGCGTCGACGAAACGCAGGATCTGGTTGGGCACCGTGTGCGGGACGACCCGGTCGGCCAGCCCTACCGACTGGAACGTCCGCAGCGCCTCGTCGTCGAGCCCCACGCCGCGTGGATAGTCGATCAGCGTGTCGCGTTCTTCGACCACGACCGTGCGGATGCCGCGCAGGCCAAGGATATTGGCCAACGTCAGGCCGACCGGTCCCGCCCCGACCACGACAACGTCGGTCTCGATCCCCGCCGGCTCACGCTCCGCGTCGACCATCACCGCCCCAGCAGGAAGTCGAGGTGTAAACGATTGAAGGTCTTGGGATCCTCGTACTGCGGCCAGTGCCCGCAGCCGGGCATCACCTCGAAACGCGCGCCCGGGATCATCGACGCGATGCGGCGACCCTCGGCGACGTCGGCGGTGGGGTCGTCGCTGGTCCACAGCACCAGCGTCGGCGCAATGATCGCGCCGTATTCGTCCGGGCCGATGATGTTGCGCGCCCGAATCTCGGGGTCCTGCAACGCCATGATGTCGCGCATGGCATCGACGAATCCCGGTTGGCGATAGACGCGCTGGCGGCTGGCGACCAAGTCGTCGTAGTCCTTGGACTTGTCCGCCATCAACCACTTGATCCGCGCTCGCACCGTCTCCCACGTCGGGTCCTCGGCGGCCGCCATCGACAAGGTGATGATCCGCTTCATCACCACGGGATCGGCTTGGGAGCCGCCGGCGGTGTTGAGGACGAGCCGGTCCACCACGTCGGGATGGTCGATCGCGGCGCGGGCCGCCACCCAGCCGCCCAGCGATTCGCCGCTGATGCCGGCGCGATCGACGCCGATGGTGCGCAGGACGGCCATCAGGTGCTCGACGTAGTGGCGGACCTCCAGCGGGTGGCCCGGCTTGTCCGTGTAACCGTGGCCCAGCATGTCGATGGACCAGGTCCAGAAGTGCTCGGCGTGCGCCGCGAGGTTGCGGACGTACGCCTCGGCGTGGCCGCCGGACCCGTGCAGCAGCACCAGCACCGGCTTGCCCGGGTCGCCGGCCCGCAGGTAGCGGGTCCGCACCCCGCCGGCGTGGAGGTAGCCCTGCTCAAACGCGACGCCCTGAAGATCGCTCCAGATGCTCTCGAACTCCGCCACGATGCCTCTCTGGCCCAAAGTCGGGGAAATCTCGTTCTCGTTTTCGACGTACCTTGTGTGCTAATATCGCACACTGATGTGCGTTATATATAGAGCTTCGCTCTCGGGCCTGGGTCTGTCAAGGCTGTGACCGGTTCGGGAACGGGTTCGCAGACGCTGGCCCGGGGGCTGACCGCGCTGCAAATGGTCGCGGAGTCCCCCGCCGGGCTCACCGTGCAGCAGCTCGCCGACCAAGTCGGGGTTCATCGCACGATCGCCTACCGGCTGCTGACGACGCTGGCGGAGTTCCGGCTGGTGGCCAAGGGAGAGGACGGCCGCTATCGGCCCGCCGCCGGACTCGCCGTCCTGGGCGCATCATTCGACCGCAACGTGCGCCAGCTCAGCCTGCCGACGCTGCGCGCGCTGGCCGACGAGCTCGGCACCACGGTTTCGTTGCTCATCGCCGAGGGCGACCAGCAGGTGGCCATCGCGGTCATCGTGCCCAGCCACGTGGCCTACCAACTGTCGTTTCACGAAGGCAGCCGATACCCCCTGAACCGCGGCGCCGCCGGAATCGCCTTGCTCGCGAGCATGCCCCCGCGTCCGGGAGAACGGGACCTGGTCACCCGGGCACGCGAATGCGGGTGGGTGACCACGTACGGCGAAATCGAGCCGAACACCTACGGCCTCGCCGTCGCGGTGCGCCGCCCGGCCCCGTCCCCGCCAACCTGCATCAACCTCATTTCGCACCGGGAAGACGTGGTGATGCGCGGAAAAGATGCGGTCGTCAAAGCCGCGAGGCAGTTGTCCGAACTGCTGAGCTGAAGGGATACCGATCCATGTCGTGGGACATGCAAGCCGACGTAGTCGTACTCGGCAGTGGTGGCGCCGGGCTTACCGCCGCCCTCACCGCGGTGGCGTCCGGGGCCTCGGTGGAGGTCTTCGAGAAGGCGCCAACCGTTGGCGGCACCACCGCGGTGTCGGGCGGCGTGGTGTGGATTCCCGCCCATAATCGTTCGCCCGAAGGGGAATTGACGACCGCCGATGCGCTGCGATACCTGCGCGCGCAGTCCCTCGGCTCGATGGACGACGAGCTGGTCGAGACGTTCGTGCACACCGGTCCGGCCATGCTCGACTTCGTCGAGGCACACAGCGGACTGCGCTTCGAGATCGCCACCGGCTTCCCCGACTATCAGCCCGAATTGCCGGGCGGGCAACCGACTGGAGGCCGATCGCTCACTGCCGCTCCCTTCGACCTCGCGCAGTTGGGCGAATGGGCCACGCGGATCACGTCGTTTCCCGCCGACTGGTCCAACGTCGGTTTCGACGCCGAGACCAGGGCGCGTCTGCACGCGGCGATCGACGAACGAACCGGCCACCTCTGCGTCGCCGGCACCGCGTTGATCGCGGGGCTCCTCAAGGGCCTGCTGGATGCCGGGGTCACCCCGCACACCGGCGCGCGCGCCGAACAGCTGATCGGCGAGGGCGGGGAAATCACCGGGGTGCGGATCGGCCTTGCGGGACGCACCGTCAACGTTCGCGCCCGGCACGGCGTCATCCTGGGCACCGGCGGCTTCGAATGGGATCCCGCTCTGGCGCAGGCCTTTCTGCGTGGCCCGATGCACGGCGCGGTCTCTCCGCCCAACAACACCGGGGACGGCCTGCGCATGGCGATGGCACACGGCGCCGATCTGGCGAACATGGGCGAGGCCTGGTGGGTGCCGATCGTGCAGATCCCCGGTGACACCATCGACGGCAGGCCACGCAGCCGCAGCGTGCGGTTGGAACGAACGCGGCCACGCAGCATAATCGTCAACTCGGCGGGGCGCCGCTTCGTCAACGAGGCATGCGATTACAACTCGATGGCCGGCGCCTTCCACTACCTCGATCCCCGCGGTGGCTACGTCAACGACCGCGGCTGGATGGTGTTCGATGCAATTCACTTGCAGCGCTATGGATTCCTGGGTGTCGAACCGGGACAGCCCGTTCCGGACTGGTTCTGCGAGTCGGCCGACCTTACCGAGTTGGCCGCCAAGGCGGGCATCGACGCCAACGGCTTGATCCGCACCGTCGAGGACTGGAACCGCCACGTGGCGGCCGGGGCCGACCCCGACTTCGGGCGCGGCTCCAGTGCTTACGACGGTTATTGGGGCGACGACAGCGCGACCACCCTCGCCGGCAAGACCCTCGGCCCGATCGACACCGCCCCCTACTATGCGGTGCCGGTGTGCATCGGCGCGATGGGCACCAAGGGCGGCCCCCGCACCGATCGCGACGGGCGCGTGCTGCACGTCGACGGCGACCCGATACCCGGGCTGTTCGCCGCGGGCAATGCGATGGGTGGCGTCACCGGACGGGCCTATGGCGGTGCGGGCGGGACATTAGGTCCGGCAATGGTTTTCGGCTACCGCGCCGGCCACGCGGCCGCTACCGGGAAGTCCGTCGACCTGAAGTAACGGGACGCGCGACGTCGGCCTATCTCGCGATCGGCAGCTCGATGCAGACGTGGGTGCCCACCGGGCCGTCGAGGAAGACGAACCTTCCCCCGGCGGCCTCGATGCGGGCCCGGTGGGAAGCGACTCCGATGTGGCCTTCGCCCAGGCGGCGCGCCATCGTCTCGTCATCGAACCCCACGCCGTTGTCGATCACATGCAAGACGCAGGTCTCGTCGGTGATGCCGAGCATGATCGAGGCGCTGTCGGCCCGCGAATGTTGCACCACGTTGGACAGCAGCTCGCGCACCGCGCCGAAGACCACCGGGTCGATCTCGCTGCGAATCGGGTAATCGATGTCGGTCTGAATCTCGATATCGGATCGTTGGGCGGTCACGGTGGCCAGTTGCTGGACCGCGGCCGCCAAGCCGACCTGCTCGAGGACGGCCGGATGCAGCTCGAAAGTCGCCTGCCGCAGTCGCTCCGAGGCCAACTGCAGACCGGCCATCGCGCGCGCGACGCGGTCATCACCGGGTAGCGCCGCGTCCAACTCGACGAGTTCCTGGCGCACCGCCAGGATGTCCTGCAGCGGACCGTCGTGAATGGATTCCGATATTCGCCGTTGCTCGACGTCGGACGCGGTCATCGTCTGAGCGAGCAGCTCCTCGCGCAGCGTGCTGAGCCCGGCCACCGAACGGGTGTGCCGCTCCTCGACCCGAACGGCCACAAACGCGGTGACACACAGGAATCCGTACAGCAGGAACCGAAACGTGGCCTCGGTGACGCCGATCGAGCCGACCATCTCCGGGTCCTCGAGGACCGCGATCGCGAAACCCACCATCGAAAAGATCAGCACCACCGTCGCCCGCCGCGACGAGACATCGAGGCCGATCAGGATCGGCAGCGCCGTCATGATCAGCAAGGGATGGAGTCCGTTGGTGGACAAAATCTGAAAGACCGTCAGCACGACAACGTCGATGACGGTGAACGCGAACGGCTCCAGGCGGCCGACCTGGGCCAGCCGGCCGCGGCCGAGCGATCGCCGGCTGCGCGGGAAGGCCAGCGCCAGCGCGCACGTCGCGACCACCGCGTACGCCACGATCAGCTGAGTTTGCTGAGCCCACTCCGACCGGCGGGTGCCGCTGAGCATGGCAGCCACCATGAGACCCACCACGCCCACCCGCAGGACCGACGCGAGTCGGTAGGAGCGCAGCTGGTGAAGCTTGCGCACCCGGCCCAGTTCCGCGTCGCTGGCGACCGCCACGCGAACACAGTACTCACCCACGCGCTCACCTCACGGCAAAGCGCCCGGACACGTAACGGACTTTTCTCCAATTCGATCGACGCTTTGCGGGCTAAACTCATCGCCATGGCCGGCCCAGCGACGCCCGACATGGTGCGGGTGGTTGTGGGCGACGATCACCCGCTCTTTCGTGAGGGCGTGGTGCGTGCGCTATCAGCGAGCGGTTCGGTGGATGTGGTCGCCGAGGCGGAGGACGGCTCGGCGGCATTGGAATTGATCAAGCAGCACCGGCCCGATGTCGCGCTGCTCGATTTCCGGATGCCCCGCATGGACGGCGGGCAGGTGGCGGCGGCGGTGCGCAAGCAGGAATTGCCGACCCGGGTGCTGCTGATTTCGGCACACGACGAGCCCGCCATCGTGTACCAGGCATTGCAGCAGGGCGCCGCCGGGTTCGTGCTGAAGGACTCGACCCGCAGCGAGATCGTCAAGGCCGTCCTCGACTGTGCGCAGGGCCGCGACGTGGTGGCGCCCGCCCTGGTCGGGGGCCTCACCGCGGAGATCCGCCACCGGGCCGAGCCGACCGGACCCGTCCTCAGCGCGCGAGAACGCGAGGTGCTGAACCGGATCGCGCGTGGTCAAAGCATCCCCGCGATCGCCGGCGAACTTTACGTCGCCCCGTCGACGGTCAAGACGCACGTGCAACGCCTCTACGAAAAGCTCGGCGTCAGCGATCGCGCGGCCGCCGTCGCCGAGGCGATGCGGCAAGGACTGCTCAGCTAGCGGCCGACCAGTGGTCCGGCTCGCTGACGGCCGCCGCCCCCTCCGCCCGCAGCGCGTTCGCGAAGGCCGCGGCCTCGGCCACCAGGTGGCGAGCGCGGCGTTCCACCTCGTAGAGGTGGCCGGCGCTCACACCGGCGCGGGTCAGCTCGCGCCGGGCGAAAACCAGGGGGTCGACGCCGGAGGGGTGGTTGGTGCGGTAGGTGACCGCCTCGACCATGCTGGGTCCACCGCCGGCGCTCGCGCGATCCGCCGCTTGGGAGACCGAGTCATACACGGCCCCAACGTTTTTGCCGTCCACCGACAGCACCGGTAGTCCGTGGCGCTCGCGTGGGCCCCGGCGGACGCCGGATGCCTCGCGGATGTTCTCGACAACGAACACCACCGGGAGCCGCCACGACAACGCTATGGCGGCGGCGGATTTGAACTCGGCGGAGTTCACCGCGTCATCCCCGATGACGCACAGCGTGACCTTGCCCTCGCCGGCCACCTGCTGGGCATAGGCGTCGCCGAGCGCGAACAGGATCGACTGCCGCAACGGGTCGGCGCCGGCGAAGATCTGCTTCCATTCGGTCGCGAACGGGCTTTCCTTCCGACCGACGGCCACGGCCGGGCGGGGGGTGATCATCTCGGCGATGGCCGGCCCCAGGGGAAGGAGATGGCCGACCCGCTGGGCGTGCTCGAAATGGCGGATCGAGGTGCTCATGATGTCGCCCGGCCGCAGGGCGGCGATGGTTCCGACGGCCACGGCCTCCTGGCCGAACGCGGCCACCATGGGTCCGTTGAGCAACCCGTCGATGCGCGACTCTTCGAGCGCCATGTCGAGCAGTCGCAGGACCCACATGCGGCGGTACAGCTCCAGCTGCTCGCCGACGTTTGCGGCCGACATTTCGGGGTTGCGAGCCATGTGCCGGGTCTCCTCACTCATCGCGGATCGTGCCGTTGGGCACAAGATCAAGGTAGGGAGATTTGCCCGGGCGCAACTCCGCCGATCGGTCCGCGAACGGGGTGAATCCGGGTTCCCCCGATCGGGGGACAGGACGAGCGCTTAGTCCTGGTCCCGGGCGGTCGGTGAGAGCAGCTGGTCGGCCGCCGAGTACGGGTCCTGGTCACCGTCGACGACGGTCTGGGCGAGCCGGTCGAGCTCCGGCCTGCCCCGCAGCCGGGTTTGGGCCAGCGACAGGATCTGCGCCCGGGCGCGGGCCAGCCGGCGGGCGCGGCTGTCGGCGCGGTGGTGGTCTTCGATCGCGGCCACCAGCTCCGCAATCCCCTCGCCGCGCAGGGCGACCAGGCTGACGATCGGCGCATCGGTCTCGGCGCGCAGATCCCGCACGGTCTGTTCGGCGCCGTCGCGGTCCGCCTTGTTGACGACGACGATGTCGGCGACCTCCAGCACGCCCGCCTTGGCGGCCTGGATCGCGTCGCCGGCACCGGGATTGAGGATGACGACGGTCGGGTCGGCGACGGCGGCGATCTCGATTTCGGACTGCCCCACCCCCACCGTCTCGAGCAGGACCACGTGGTAACCGATCGCCCCGAGCAGCCGGATGGCCGCGGGGATCGCGGCGGCCAGTCCCCCGAGGTGACCGCGGGTGGCCACCGACCGGATCAACACTTCGGAGTCGTTGATGTGCGCGGCCATTCGGATGCGGTCGCCCAGCAGGGCCCCCCCGCTGAACGGTGACGACGGGTCCACGGCCAATACCGCCACCCGGTCCCCCCGCTCCCGGTACGCCGCGACGAGGGCGGCGATGGTCGTGGACTTGCCCGCGCCCGGCGGCCCGGTGATGCCGATGACGTTCACCGGTGACGGCTCGATACCGGCGAGCACCTCGTCGCGGCGCTCGCCCTCGACCAGGGAAAGGAGCCGACCCGCCGCGCGCGGAGATCCCTTGCGCGCGCCCTCGATCAAGTCGGCGATGTCCATTTAGGGGGCTGGCACCT
>NZ_LZIZ01000032.1:0-13899 GCF_001666915.1 Mycobacterium sp. E3339
CCCAGAAGGCGTGCAGGGGGTGGTCCGAATCCAGCGCCCGTTGTTGGCGGTCCAAGTACGCGGCGGCGCCGCGCCGGAACACGTCGAGGTACAGCTCGTCCATGGTGGGGAAGTAGTAATGCACCAGGGCCGGTTTCACGCCGGCCTTTGCCGCCACCCGGCGCGAAGTCGCCGCCGCATAGCCCTCGTCGACCATGATCTGGATCGTTGCGTCGATGAGCAAGTCGCGGGTCGTCGAGTCCCTGGCCACCACCGGACCCTAAATTGGCCGGTCACCGGGAATCAACAACGCCCATGATTAGAAGATGCAGCGCCGGGGAACAGTTTGACCGAACATTTCAGAAAGTGAAGGATCACAGCGTGGCCGCCAGCTTCCGGGACATCATCCAGTCCAAGTACCTGCTCCTGACGACGTTCACCAAAGACGGCCGCCCAAAACCGACCGCGATCTGGGGTGTGCCAGAAGGCGACAAGCTTCTGGTCATCACCGACGACGGCTCGTGGAAGGTCAAACGGATCAACAACACGCCGCGGGTGACGATCGCCAGGAGCGGATCACTGGGCAAACCGAAGAGCGAGCCGGTCGAGGGCATCGCCCGGGTGCTGCCGAAGTCGGAGACCCGGCGGGTCTACAACGCCGTGCTCAAGCGGTACTGGTATCACGCCTGGTGGTTCTACGCGCACTCGATCGTTCGTGGTGGCATCGACAAGGTGCACGTCGGGCTGGAGATCAGCCCGGCCGCTTAGCGTCGCTCTTCGGGTCGATCAAAATCTTGGCGTGCGCCTCGGGGTCGGCGAGCGCATCGAACGCGGCGGCGACGCCGTCCAACCCGACCGTGCCCGTGATCAGCGGCGCCACGTCGACCTTGCCGTCGGCCAGCATGTGCAGGGTGTCGCGGAACTCGAGCGGCGTGTAGCCGAGCACGAACCGCAGGTCGATTTCTTTGTTGATCGCCATGGCCGGCCGGATGTGGTCGGCGCCCATGCAAACACCGACGACGACCACGCGCGAGAACAGCGGCGCGCGGGCGATGATGTCGTCGATGATGCCGGGCACGCCGACGCATTCGAAGACGACGGGGTGCTTGGGCGTCGCGGCGCCCGCGGCGTCGGCGGCGCGCCACAGGTGCCACCACGGCAGGCGCAGGCGCTGCAGCTTCTCGATCGTCCCGACCGCGAGGTCGAACGCCTCCAGGATGCCGTGCAGGTGTTTGCGTCCCGCCTCCGTCGCATAGGGCGAGTCCTGCGCGGGGTCGACGACGATATCGGCCCCGCACGCGGTGGCCAGGGCGCGGCGGCCGGGTGAGAAGTCACTGGCGATGACCGCGCGCACACCGTGCGACTTGAGCATGCAGATCACCGCGAGACCGATTGGCCCGCAACCGATGACGATCGCGACGTCGCGTTCGCTCACCTCGCCGCGCCGGACGGCGTGCCACCCGACGGCCATCGGTTCGGTCAGCGCGGCGATCGCCGGCGACAACCCGTTGGGCACGGCGAAGGTCAGCGACCGCTCGACGAGCAACTGCTCGGAGTAGGCGCCGGGCGCCATCGTCGAGAGCCCGATCCCGTGCACCTCCTTGCCGCGGCGCAGCAGCGGCAGGGCGACCACGGGCGTGCCGGGACGCGGGGCCTTGCGGGTGCCGGGGCCGTAATCGAGCACCTCGCCGCAGAATTCGTGGCCGAACACGACCTGCTGGTCCGACCGCATGAACGCGTCGTAACCGGACTCGGCCATCACGTCGGCGAGCTCGTCGCAGTGGCGGCGGGCGTGCAGGTCCGATCCGCAGATGCCACACCGCAGGACCTCGAGCAGCAGCTGGCCCTTGGCCGGAATCGGGGCGGGGAGGTCGGCGACGTCCAGCCGCGCGTTGGTGCAAGTCACGCTCTTCATCGGTCGGACCTCCTCACGCGGAGCGCGCCCTACGTCGCGGCCGCGCGGTAGGCCGCCAGGGTGTCCGCGACGGTTTCCTGCGGATCCCGGTACTTGATGCCGAGCTCGCGTTCGCTGGGCGAATCATCGGACGCCGGCATTTGCGTGTAGTACTGCATCCCGGCCCAGGTGAAGGGCGTCTCGAACGGCAGGAAGCGATTGGCGCGGTCCAGCACCGCGCCGGCGACGCGCAGCGCGGTGTCGGGGATGGGCACCGACAGCATGGGCGTGCCGGCGACCTCGCCGAGCAGCGTCGCCAACTCGGCCGCCGGGACCCGGTGGCCGCCGGCGGTGTAGCGGCGCGGCCCGCGGCCGGGCTCCAGCAGCGCCGCGTGCAGCGCGGCCAAATCGCGGACGTCGACGATCAACCAGGCGGCGCTTCGCCCCGGGATCGCGTGCATCTGCACGGCCGCCTTGACGCCCTCGCCGGCCTCACCGAACTGGTCGCCGACGGGCGGGCCGAGGACCATGCCGGGATAGGTGATGTTCACCGGCGCGCCGGCGTCCTGCAGCCCGCGGGCGTAGATCTCGACCTGCGCCTTGGACGTTCCGTAGCCGTCGGCCCCGCCGACCACCGGCAGATCCGCCGTCAGCGTTTCCAGGTTCGGGTGGAACAGCGCCGTGAAGCTGGACACGTGAACGATCGGATCCAGTCCCAGCTCGACCGACTGGCCGAGGACGTTCTGGGCGCCCTGCATGTTGGTGGTGAGCATCTGCGTCGTCTGGCGCGGGTCGGTGGCCACCAACGCGGCGCTGTGCACGACGGCATCGCAGCCATCCAGCGCCTTGCGCACCGCCATGCGGTCGGTGATATCGGCGACGGCGAAGTCGGACACGTCCACGCCCAGCTTCGCCACGGATGTCTCCAGCTTGGCGGGGGTGCGCACCAGAAACCGGATGTCGTGCCCCGCATCGGCGACGGCCTTGGCCGTCCAGCCGCCGACGAACCCCGTGCCGCCTGTGATCAAAACGCGCATGGTGCGATCTTTGCAGGGCCGTCCGGCCTACAGATGACTGGAGGCGAAGTTGGCGGCCTGGTTAGTCATCCCGTTGGCCCCGTAGGAAACGTGCGCGGCGAAATCGTTGCCGTTGCCGCTGCCGCACACGGGGTCGCCCTGGGCGCACAGCTCCAAGGTCTTGGGCTGATAGAGCGGCCCGATGGACAGCGGCGGTGCGTGATACTTCTGCAGGAAGTCGCCCGACGGCGTCCCGAAAAGGGTGACGGCGGCGACGTGGTTCGCTACGTCCGGAGGCATGGGCGCGGGCACCGCCGACGCCGGCACGCCGGGCGGGACCGCGGCCGACGTGACGTAGCCGGCCAGGGCCGCGCCCTGCGAGTATCCGCCGAGGACCTCGCGGGTGTTGGGGCAATTCTTGGCCGTCGCTTCGATGTGCGAGCTGGCGTCGCGAATGCCGTCGACGACGGTCGCCGGGAAGCCCGGATTCGAAAAGTCCGTGCTGGCAGGGTAATTGACCGCGTACACGCCGAGCGAGCGGGACCCGAGCTGCGAACGCAGCGCGTCCACGAACGACCCGCCGATCCCGCCGACGCCGGGCGGCTCGCCCGACCCGCGGGCGAAGACGACCTCGACATCAGGGCAGGGTTCCGCCGACGCCGACGGGGAGGGAGCGCTCGACACCAGCGCACCGGCCACCAGCGCCGCCAACCCGGCGAGCACCGGCAGCCGGCGCCGCGCGGGGTGACCACTCACTTCTTGAACGCGTCCTTCACCTTTTCGCCGGCGTCCTTCAGGCTCGACTTGGCCTGATCCGCCCGACCCTCGTCCCTGGTCTCGTGGTCGCCGGTCGCCTTGCCGATGGCCTCCTTGGCCCGGCCACCAAGGTCCTCGATCTTGTTCTTCAGCTTGTCCTCGTTACTCATGCCGCTCTGGCTACCCCGCTAGGGGAGCTATTGAAACCCCACCCTGCCATCATGGACTTCGTGAGCACCGCGATCGTGGTGGCAATAGTGGTGGTGCTGATGCTGCTCGGCATCGGCATCGTGGTCAATCAACTGCTCCGGTTGCGCAAGTATCTCGGGGATTCGCCCACGCCGCCGCCCGAGCCTCCCGACCCCCCGGCCCCGCCCGCGTAGCGCCGCGATGCCAAAACGTCCGCAGTGCCAGAGGGCGGACTGATAGCTTCGTCTCGTGGTAGCGGGGCGTCGGGGCGCCGTGAAACCGTCGGCCCTTCTGGTCGCCGACGATGGCCTGCCGCGCGGAGTCTCCGGCGCGGCCGACCCCCGTTTCGCGAACGTCGTCAGGCTGTTCGGGCAGCTGTTTCCCGGCCGCCGATTCGGCGGCGGGGCGCTGAGCGTGTACATCGACGGCGTGCCCGTCGTCGATGTCTGGACCGGATGGTCGGATCGGGCCGGTACCCAGCCCTGGACCGCCGACACCGGCGCCATGGTGTTCTCGGCGACCAAGGGGGTCGCGTCGACGGTGATCCATCGGCTGGCCGACCGCGGCCTGCTGTCCTATGACGAGCCCGTCGCCGAATACTGGCCCGAGTTCGCCGCCAACGGCAAGGCGGAGATCACCGTTCGCGACGTACTGCGGCACCGCTCCGGGCTGTCACACCTGCGGGGTGTGACCAAGGAGCAGTTGATGGACCACGTCCTGATGGAAGAGCGCCTCGCCGCCGCGTCGGTCGACCATCTGCGTGGCGTGCAGGCCTATCACGCGCTGACCTACGGCTGGCTGCTGTCCGGTCTGGCCCGGGCGGTGACGGGCAAGGGCATGCGCGAACTGATTCGCCAGGAAGTCGCGCGCCCCCTCGACACCGACGGCCTACACCTCGGCCGCCCCCCGGAGGGCTCGCCCACCAAGCCGGCGGAGATCCTCATCCCGCAGGGCAGGCTGCGGGCCCCGGTGTTCAACTTCATCGCCCCCAAGATGGCCGGCCTGCCGTTCTCGGGCGCGTTGGGCGCGATGTACTTCCCCGGCATCATCTCGCTGCTCAAGGGGGACACCCCCTTCCTCGACGGGGAGGTGCCCGCCGCCAACGGCGTGGTCACCGGCCGGGGGCTGGCGAAGATGTATGCCGTGCTGGCCAACGACGGCCGCATCGACGGCAAGAAGTATCTGTCCGAGGACCTCGCGCGTGGCCTGGCGGGCAGCGCCCGGCGGAAGTGGCCGGACGCAAACATGGTGGTGCCCATGCCGTTTCACCTGGGCTACCACGAATCACCGGTGCCCGGCTTGCTCCGCGGTTTCGGCCACGTCGGTCTCGGTGGAACGCTGGGCTGGTCCGACCCGGAAACCGGCAGCTCGTTCGGATTCGTGCACAACCGGTTGCTCACGCCCCTGCTCTTCGACATGGGATCCTTTGCGGGACTTGCCCGTCCGCTGCGCAACGCCATCCTGGCCGCCCGCGAACAGGGTCCGCTGCCGGTTCCGCAGCTCGGTGCCACCTACGCCAAGGCCGGCCGGCGCAAAGCGGCCCTATGAGTGTTTGACGCCGACGTGGGCGTTCCCGCGCGGCAGCGTCAACGGCAGGTCGGCGTAGGTGACGATGCCCGGCGCGGCGGCCACGACGGCGGGGATCGCGTTGATCGCGGGCATCGCGGTCATGATGTGGCCGAGGTCCATGAACTCCTCGATCGTGGTGGCCTCGAAGTACGGCGGCGGCAAGAAGCCGACCTTGGTGGTCACGGTCGGTTGCCCGTCGATCTGGATGACCCAGCCGTCCTGCTCGATCTTCCAGTCCGGCTCGAGCGTTTGGCCCTTGCGCCACCGCACGTTCAGGTCGATCAGGGTGGTGTCGCCGACGATGCCCTGCCAGCTGATGTAGACGCCGGCCACGCATCCGGCGGGGATGGTCCAGGACGCCATCTCGAGATCCGCCGTGGTCTGGGCGAACTCGGCCACGCAGCGCACCTCGTCGAGCTCCACGCCGAGCGCGTCGCCCACCAACCGGACCGCCTCGCCGAAGATCGCCGTTCCCTTCGCGGCCATCGCCGGTAGCTCGGGGTGGTCGATCGGCTGGCCGAAACCCACCGGTTTCTCGGTCTCCGGTGAGTCGTAGAACGTGGTGTCGGCGGCCTCGTTGACGGTGACCTTGTCGATCCGGTTGCACACCATCGCCGAGACGATGGCCAGCAGTTCGGCGAATCCCGGGCTGACGCCGGAACCGAAGATCGTGGACCCGCCCAACTCGGCGGCCTGCGCCAACTTATCGCGGCCGTTGCCCAGGTTGCCCCCGGTGATGAACGACGCGGTGGTGACCACGTTGACGCCGGCCGACAGGATGCGGACCAGCTCGTCGACGTCGATCCACATCGGGTTGTAGACCACGCAGTCGGGTTTCAGCGCCAGTAGCGCGTCGACGTCGTTGGTGGCCGCCACGCCAACGGGTGCGATCCCGACGAGCTCGCCGGCGTCGCGGCCGACCTTCTCCGCCGACCAGGCGTAGCAGCCCACCAGTTCATACGTGGGGTTGGCGACGATCGATTTCAGCGAACTCTTGCCGACGTTGCCGGTGTTCCACTGAACCACGCGATAGTTGTTTGGCACTCGCTCAGCATAGGGAATCGCGGTCCACGTTAGTAGGCGGATTCGGCCGCCAGTATTTCGGCGAGGAAGGCGTCGTCGGCCGGCCGGTCCAGCCGCGCCCGCGCCCACCGGCGCACCCGCTCCCGGGTGTCGGCCGACTCCGTCGTCTCGGCCCCGACGAGCACCGACGTGACCGACCAGTCGTGGTCCCAGGCCGCCGATTCGGTGAGGGGGCGTTGTTCGGCGTCGACCAGCTGCAGGGTCGCGCGGCCGGCGGCGTCCAGGGCGCCGGCGCCGGAAAAGGCCCCGGAGCGCAGTCGCACCGCCACGCCGGTCGGCGCGTCCGGTCCGATGACGGCCGCACGCACCCGGGCGACCACCGCCGGTCCGGCCGCCTCCACCGTCCAGTCGACGGTGTTCTCACCGGCATCGAAGATCGCGGGCGGGACCCCGCCCCAGCTCACGGACGCGGCACCACGGGCGATCGGCGCCACCGTGCGCGGGCCCGCGGCGGCGCCGGCCGCCAGCGCGTAGTCATCTTGGCGCCCGCTCGGGACGGCCAGGGCCAGGCCCGAATCATCAAGGGCGGCAACGAGTTCGGGCCATCCGGGGCCGTCCACCCCCACTTCGTCGGCCAGGTGGGCGCCCGCCCGCACCAAATCGGACGCGCGCGGGTCGCCGTCCGCCAGGTGCGCGGCCAGGGCCGCGGCGTGCGGCGCCAGCAAGCCTGCGACGTCCGAATCCAGGGTGTCGTCGGCGAAGTAGCCCTGCGCGCCTGCGGTGAGCAGCGCGACCTCGAGGTCCAGCAGCGCGCGGTCGAGCCCGGCGATGCCGTCCTGCCGGCTGGCGGGCCACCAGCGCCGCAGCCAGTGGCCCACGGCCAGCCTGCGTAGCCGGCGCAGCGAGCCGGGCACGATGTCCACGCCCGCGAGGTCGATGCCGTGCGGCTGGTCCGCCGATTCCAGAGCGGAAACCAGGGCGACATGGCCGGATTCGCCGAGGATCCGCCAAAGCCAGTCCGCGCGGCCCAAATCGGTGAACGTGATGTGGGTTGCCGCATCGTGGTCGTCGGGCTCGTCCAGGGTCCACGACAACACGGCCCCGCTGACCTCCAGCACCGCCGCCAGCGGCGACGCCTCGCTGGCGGGGCCGGTGCTCCACAAACCCGAGTCGGCAACCAATCTCATCCGGCCACCTGCAATTCCAGCATTGCCTTGATGCGCTGCCGGTGGTCCAGGCTCACCGACCGCGCGACCCCCTCGAGCAGCGAGCGCACGTCATCGACGTCGTCGCAGGGCTCCTGCCACACGTCGCGCCCGTGCAGCCGCGCCCACAGGCGACTCAGGTAGGGCTGGGCGTACGCGGCGAGGTCGTCGACCACTTGCCGCTGCCGCGGATGGATGGGCCCGCCCTCGGCGAGGTAGCGCCGGGCGTGCAGCACGTAGGCCTCCTTGCGCAACCGCGCCTGAATCTGCGCCGCCAGGGCGTAGCGGCTGGCGACGGACGGGTCCAGTGGGGCCAGTTCCACCGCGATCTCAATGCCCGCGACGAGCGTTGCTTGTTTGTCCTCGGCCAGCAGCCCCCAGGGCGCGCAGGCCCGGTCCACCTCCTCCTCGCATAGCAGGGGGATATCCGGCAACGCATCGCGGTCCAGCGCGCGGCGCAGCGTGGCGCGCACCCGGTCCACCACGCTGCGGTCCAACGGCCGGTCACTGTCGGAGCCGCCGGCGACGCGCGGGGGCCGTTGCGGGGCAACCGAACTCAGGCCCAGACCGACGATCGACCAGGGCAGTTCCGCCGACTCGACACGGGCCAGCGCGCCCAGGTTGTACGGCGTGGTGTCGGCGATCATCGCCTGCCAGACGCGCTGCCGCGCCGTCGCGGTGCGGTGGCTGTTGGCCGGGCCGAGGACGGTCGCGAGTTCGGCCAGGAACGGGCCGGTGACCGTGTCGGCCGCCCGCACGTCGCGCCAGCTCCGATCGAGCTGATCGGCCAGCTTGGCAAGCGTTTCACCATCGGCCACGTACTGATGCAGCACCTCGATCGCGGTGCGGTCGCGACCCTGGTGAATGTCGGCCAGCACCGCGGCCGCGGTCTCGCGATCCTCCGCTGCCGGTAGGCCTTTCGTCACCGCGAGCTCGAAGCACACCGGGAAGTACAGTTCCTGGGCGTTTCCGGCGCGGATGCGCTGCCTGCGCCGCTCCATTTTGAGGACCTCGAACCACGCTGCGGCCGCGCGCAATTCGGGGCCGCTGCCGACGATCAGGTCACGCATCGCGGCGGCCGTCTCCGGGTTGACGACGGGCGCCGAGTACTGGGGATTCGACCGCAACCGGAGCACCAGCGGATCGATGATGCGTTTGACGGTGCGGCTCAGGGGGCCGCCGTCGTCGCTGCTGAGCACCTCCACGCCGGCACCGATCGCCCGCCATGCCGCCTCGATCACAGAGCGGCGTGGGTGGCCGACCGCGACGGCCAGCTGCGAATCCGCGCTCATCTGCACAGAATAGGGGCAGCGCGCGAAATGCGGCAGCCGAAAAGTTGGGTTCGGTAGCCGGCCGGCGGCTTCACGCTGGTCGCATGAACAAGCTGTGGCTGCTGGTCGACCGGATCAGGTCCGCCCGGCGTCGGAGCGCCGCCGACCGTGCCGTCGGCGTCGGCACCGTGCGCGCGGTCGAGCGTCAAATTTTCATCGAAGTCGTCGCGGTTTCCGGGGAGACGTTCATCGGGAAGCTGGCCCGTTGCGGCGACGACCTCGACTTGTCAATGTTGCGGCCCGGCCTGGTCGTCCTGGTCGCCTTCGATCCCGCTGCGCGCGAGGAGCTTTCGCTCCCCGACGACGTGTTGGCCGTCCATGCGGCATGGGTGGCCTCGCTGTGAGCGCTACCGCGCACCGTCGACCGCGAAGGTGACCACGGCGCCCCAATACAGCGGGCTGGCCGTCGCGTCGCCGTCGCGCCAGCGGCGCATTTGTGCCCGTTGCCAACGGTTCACCGCACACCCGGCGTCGGCCTCGGCCTCGTGGGCCCGATCCACGGCCGCCACGGCCTCGGCCATCGGATCGGCCGCCCCCGTGGCGAATTGCCGATACGCCGCCGTGGTGGGCAGGGACCACAGGGTGGCGGTCACCAACTGCGCGCCACCCAGAATCATCGCCGCGACCAGTCCGGTGGCCTCGTCGAATTGATAGTCCCCGCCCGAGCCGCACGCCAGCATCGCCACCCGGGGCGGCATCGGCATTTGCAGGGCGATGAGGTCCGACGCGGTGAGCGGGCGGTGGTCACCGATGGGGTCGGCGTCGCCGGGGATGTCGGCCGTATCGGCCAGGTGCAGCGCGGCCCGATCCGCTTGGCCTTCCGCCGAACTCGCGTGCCCCACGTAAAGCAGCCGGCTCGGGGCTTGGGCCAGCAGCTTGGCCAGCCAGGTGCGGTCCGCGTCCTGCCGGCGGAACAGCTCGACCGCCGTCTCGACGGCGGGAAGCACCGGCCGCTGTCCCATCACGTCGGTGAAGTGCCGCGCCAGCGGCGTTTCCCGCCCCGGCCTGCCGAGCACCGACCCCAGCGCGGAGTCGGGGCGCTGGCCCGGCACCCGGGGGTCGAGGACCAGCATCGGGGGACCGTCCTTCCTGGCGTCCCATCCGGCCGCCAGCCGCGGTGAGTGCACGATATTCGGCGGGACCGCCATCAAGACGTCGACCAGTTCCATCAGCCGGTGGCCGTCGGTGTGTTGCCGGATATCGGCCTGCTGCCAGGGGATCCGGGCCGCGGCCCGGCCGCTGGCGGTGATGGCCTCCTGCCGGGCCCGCACCAATTCCTCCTTGCTGGGGCCCGATTTCGGCACGGCCAGCAGCCCCCAGGGCACGCGCGCCAGTCGCGCGCTGGGCGAGACGAGCAGCACCGCGCGCGGCGCGGCCACGCACTCGGCCAACAGCTGCCAGCCCGGGGATCCGATCAACAACACCCCGAGGATGTAGGCGAGCGTCAGCTCGCCCTCCTGAGCCGCGAATGCCCCGGTGGTCAGCGCGCGCTCGATGGCGTCCCGGCTGCCCTCGGAGCCGTGCGGCTCGGGCAGGGCACCCGCCAGCTCTTCCAGCGCGGCCAGCAACAGCGGCTCTTCGACCAGCCAGGTGACGGTTCTCGACGGCTGCCCGACGACGCGCAAGCTGGCGTACGTTGCGATCCCGACGTCGGCGTACCGCAGGATCAGGGTGGCCCGGTCGGCGTCGCTCATCGCCAGGTCGACCAGGCGGGCTCGGCCGCGGTGACGTCGCGGCCGTAGCGCTGGGCAGCCAGCTCGCGATAGTGGCTCAGGATCGGCTCGGCGTCGGGCTGCATCCGCAGCGGTGGCAAGGGTCCCAGCCGGGTCAGGGATGCGCCGCCGGGTGCCGAGGGCCCGGACGCGGCCAGCGCCGGGACCGGCTCGAGGTCGGTCTCCACGGGCACCGGCGCGGTGGCCGTCGACGCCCATTCACCGGTTTGCGGACGCTGCGGACCCGTATCGAAAGTGCCGCGCGCGCTGTGGTATTCGACGAGCTCGCTGATCAGCTCGGTGTTCTCCCATTCCCAGGCGACCGCGAAGGCGCCGGCCAGGACGGGGCCCGAAACGGTGGCGGCCCAGCGTGCCCTCGCGTCCGCGTCGGCGATCGAGTACCGCACCGAGTCGACCGCCAGCGCGGCCGGCACCTTGAGCTCGGCGGCCTGCTGGAGCTTGGTCATACCGCGCCAGTATTCGTCGGTCCCGATCTCGCCGTGCAGGATGCCCAGTCCCTCCGCCTGCCGCGCCTCGGTCTCCTGCAGCGTCTCATCGGGGTCCCCCGAGCTGTCGAAGCCCAGGTCCGCCAGCGCGTCCGCGCGCCACACCGTACCGAGATGGCTGTCGAGCAGCGCGTACTGCAACCAGCTGCTGCGCGGCGACGAGTCGAGCAGTTCGCGCGCCTGCGCGATCAACTCCACGGCGTCGGCGAAGCGGCTCCAGAAGATCGCTATCCAGCTGCGTTGCAACAAGATTCGGTGCAGATACAGGGGCTTGCCCAGTTCGCGCCAGTGCCGTTCGGCGTGTTCCCAGCACTCGTCGGCGGCCTCCAGCGCGCCGGAACCCAGCCGGGTGAGTCCCAGGTACAGCCAGCAGCGGGCGATGTCGTGGGTGCGGGCGTGCCGCGCGATGACGGGATAAGCCTCGGAAACCAGTTGCTCGGTGCCGGCGTGGTCGTTCGCCGCCCAGCGCGCCGCCGCGCGCTCCAATTGCGCTCGGGCCATGGCCAGTTCCCAACCGTTGGCCCGGGCCCGCGCTTCCGCGCGCCGCAGCCAGGGATCGGCTTCCGCCAGCCGCCCGGTGTCAACGCAGAATTTGCCGTACCCGATGCCGGCGACAACCCGGGCGTGGTCCGCGTCCTCGCCGGTGTCGCGATAGTCATTCAAGTCGCTAACGACCTTCTCCCACAACGGGACTGATTGCGTGTGCAGGTCGTCATCGCACAGCGCGATGGCACACAAGACCCGGGCATGGATGCGCAGCCGGGCGTGTTCTCCGGCCAGGGCGGGGAGATCGGCGCCGCGGTCCTCCAACGCCTCCAGCGCCGCCGCCGCGCCGTCGTGATCGCCGATCGCGGCGGCCAAACCGGCTTGCAGGAACTGGGCCCGGCGCGAGTACCGGCGGACCAGGTGTGTGCTTTGGGCGTCGGCGGGCATCCCCGCGTAGATCGCCACGCAGCCTTGGATGCGCCGGATGGATTCGCGCACCCCGTCATTCACGCCGCGGTCAAGGTAGATCTCGCCGAGCTGTGCGAGGACCTCCAGCATGAGATCGTCCCGATCTTCCCGCTCGATGTGCGGTATCAGGGACAGCAACAGGTCGCGGGCCCCGGCCTCGTCGCCCGCGAAGGCCAGGCGGCGCGCGTTGTCCAGCTCGTCGGGGATCAACACGGCTGCATCATAAGTCCGAAAGTGTCGCGTGGGCAGGGAAAGCGGTGAGCGGCGGACGCGTGAGTGAGCGCGTCCGCCGCTCGGTCGCAGCCGATCAGCCGCAGGTCACCTTGATGCTGAAGTCCTTGGTGATCATTCCGGCCATCGGGTTCTTCATGTCGGCGCCCTGGGCCTGCCCGGTGATGGTGTAGGTCTTGCCGTCCACCGCCACGTTGGCCGAGCCGACCTTCGCACCCATGCCGTTGCTCACCGACAGCGCGTTGCCGTCGACGAAGAGCGCTAGCGACTCGACCGTCGGGGGGTTCGCGTCGGTCATCACCACGGCCAGCGCCTGCTGGGGGCCGCCCGTGGAGCCGCTGCCGATGTCGATCTTGCCGCCGGTCCTGACGCAGGTCACCGAGGCGGGGTTCACGCCCGCCAGGTCGGCGCCGCCCACCTTGACCTGCGCGTTCGTGCCGGTACCGGTAGAGACGCTGGGAGCCGTGCTCGACGCCGGGCTGGCTGAGTGGCCGCCGCTGGAGCACCCCACCAGCACCGATGCGGCGCCAAGTGTCCCAATCGCAGCCGCGAGAAGACGTTTCACTTGCGGTTTCCTTCCCTCATGCGCCGCCCCGATGGCGTCGCCATGGCGCAAGTACAGAACGTCCGAATCGCTACCGATCCCAAATTTCGCGGTGCCGAGCCGGTAGGCTGCGTCGAGGTCGGCTGACGAAGGGAAGGCCCGCGATGCTGAGCGTGAAGTGGCTGGAAAAGCCTGAGGCCCATGACTTTCCGGCGGCGGCGGACTACCTCACCATGCTCGCGGACTCGGCAACCGTGAAAAAGGTGATCAAGAAGCTGAAGGCCGGCACCGTGACGCATCGGAAGGCCAAAGACATCCTGCGTGCTGCGCGTCTGGGTCTGCTGCCGGTCGACAACCCGCACGTCGCCGCGGACCTGACGAAAATCGAGAAGGGCCAACCGTTGTCGCCCATCCTGCTGGTGCGCGGCGACTTCCCGACCGGCGCCCCGCTGCAGATCGCCGATGGCTACCACCGCGTGTGCGCGAGCTATCACACCGACGAGAACACCGATATCCCGGTCGTGATCGCGGCCGTCAGCCGTTGACCGAGGAGGTGGCCATGATCGACGTCAAGACGGTCGGGGACGTGCGGGTGCTGACCCTGTCGTCGGGTCCCGTCAACGCGCAGGACGTCGAGCTGCTCGAGGCGCTGACCTCGGCGGTTCGCGACCTGGGCCGCGCGGATGCCGGTGCCTTGGTTATCACCGGCGCCGGCCGGGCGTTCAGCGCGGGGGTCGACCTCAACCGCGTGGTGGAGGGCGGCGCCGGCTATACCGATCGGCTGGTCCCGGCGCTGTCCGCGGGCCGATGAGGCGGCGGTCGCAGGCGCAGGCGAGCACGCAGCCGCCCGCGATGGCGGCGCCGTTGATCGCCGCGACGGTCGGACCGGGATAGCAGAACACCGCCTCGAAGGCCGCGGACAGCGCCGGGACCAGCCGATCGGTATAGCCGGCGCCGCCCTCCACCACGCGGTTGAGGTCGCCCTCCTCA
>NZ_LZIZ01000033.1:0-28419 GCF_001666915.1 Mycobacterium sp. E3339
CAGGACCGCGTAGCGGCCGATGTTGCTGGACTGGTCGCCGACCTGAGACACACACCCCCAGACCACGTCGTCGACGATCTCCGGGCCGACCCCGGCGCGCTCCAGCAGTTCGTTGAGGACGACGGCGGACAGGTCGGCGGGATGCACCCCGGACAGGCCGCCGTTGCGCTTGCCCACCGCGGTGCGCACGGCTTCGACGATGACTGTTTCCCGCATGTCCCTACTCCGCATCCTTGGATTTCGATAGCGTCCACCGGCCAGTAAACGACGGCTCCCGCCGCTGCGCGAAGGCGGCATACGCCGCGGCCGCGTCCGCCGTCGCGAAATTGCCGACCTGCGCTCGGGCCTCGTTGGCCAGCGCGTCGCGCATGGAGCCGTGCGCGCCCTCGTTCAGCAGGGCCTTGGTGTGGGCCAGCGCGATCGGAGGTCCGGCCGCCAGGCGGGCCGCGAGGTCGTCGACGAAGCCATCGATCTGCTCGCCCGGCACCACCCACGTCACCAGGTTCAGGGCGTGCGCCTCTTGGGCATCGATCGTCTCGGCGAGCAGCGCGAGCCGCTTGGCCTGTTGCAGGCCAACGAGTTTGGGCAGCAGCCAGGAACCGCCGAGGTCGATCGACAGGCCCCGCTTGGAAAAGATCTGGCAGAAGGTCGATTCCGGTGTGGCGACCACGAAGTCGCAGCCGAGCGCGAGGTTCCATCCCGCGCCGACGGCCACTCCGGTCACCTTGGCGACCGTGGGGATCGCCAGCTCGTGCAGGGCCAGCGCCACGTCGGTCAGGCGCTGCAGCTTGTAGTTCGGATGGGTGTCGTCGGGAACCGAGATGTCGGCGCCCGAGCAGAAACTGCCGCCGGCTCCGGCGATCACCAGCGCGCGGACGGTGCGGTCGTGGCCGGCGGCGTGCAGGGCGTCGCGCAACGCGACCCACAGCCCGGGGTTGATCGCGTTCTTACGACGCGGCCGGTTGAGGGTGAGCGTGCGTACCCCGTCGCGGTCCTCCGACAGCAGCACGGCCCCCTCGGTCGCGCTCAATAGCTCCTCGGCAATTTCAGGACGTTGGATCCCAGGAAATTGAGGATCATCTCCTGACTGACCGGCGCTATCTTCATCAGCCTGGCCTCGCGGAAGTAGCGGGTGATGTGGTACTCCTCCGCGTAACCCATGCCGCCGTGAGTTTGCAACGCCCGGTCCGCGGCGGCGAAGCCCGCGTCGGCGCACAGATATTTCGCCGTATTCGCCTCGCGCCCACAGGGTTTGCCGTTGTCGTACAGCCAGGTGGCCTTGCGCAGCATCAGCTCGGCGGCGTCCAGGCGTGCCAGCGAGTCGGCGAGCGGGAACTGCAGGCCCTGGTTCATGCCGATGGGCCGGCCGAAGACCTCGCGCTCGTTGCCGTATTTCACCGCCTTGTCCAGCGCCACCCGGCCGATGCCGAGCGCCTCGGCGGCGATCAGCATGCGCTCCGGATTCAGGCCGTCCAGGATGTACTGAAAACCCTTGCCCTCCTCGCCGATCCGGTCCTCGACGGGTACTTCGAGGTTGTCGATGAACAACTCGTTGGAGCTGACGGCGTTGCGGCCCATCTTGCGGATGGGCCGGACGTCGACGCGGCTGCGGTCGAGATCGGTGATGAACAAAGTCATCCCGTCCGTCTTCTTGGTGACCTCGTCGTAGCTCTGGGTGCGGGTGAGCAACAGGATCTTGTCCGACTCCATCGCTTTGGAGATCCACACCTTACGGCCGTTGACGATGTAGCGGTCGCCGTCGCGTTTGGCGAAGGTGGTGATGCGTGAGGTGTCGAGCCCCGCACCGGGTTCGGTCACGCCGAAGCACACGTGCACCTCGCCGGTGGCGACCTTGGGCAGCGTGCGGGCCTTGAGCTCGTCGGAGCCGTGCACCACCACCGGCTGCATGCCGAAGATCGACAGGTGAATCGCGCTGGCGGCGTTCATGGCGCCGCCGGATTTGGCGACCTCCTCGAGCAGGATGGTGGCCTCGGTGATCCCGAGGCCGTGACCGCCGTATTCGGTGGGAATCGTCATGCCCAGCCAGCCGCCGTCGGCGATGGCCTGGTAGAACTCGGTGGGAAACTCGTGCGCTTGGTCTTTTTCCATCCAGTACTGGTCGTCGAACTTGCTCGCCAGCTCGGCGACCGACCGGCGGATCAGCTCCTGGTCATCGGTCAGCTCGAAGTTCATGCCATCGCCGGGCATTGGCACACCTCCATTGAGCGCGAGCAGACGCGAAATCGCACGATTGCGGCCCACACAGTGCGATTCTGCGTCTGCTAGCGGGGAACGGGACCGCTAGTCCGTGTTGCCGGTGAGGGCCTTCGCGTTGGCCGCGAACTCCGCGAAGGACGAGCCGCCCCGGGAGTCCTTTTCGTGGCCCGCCGCCTTGATGGACACGTCGTGCCCCTCGGCGGCCTTGCGCAGCGCGCCGACGGTCGCCTGTTCGCGTGAGATGTGCGTGAACGGGTCGAACGAATACCACCGCATCGCGTTCTCGTACGTCATCTTGTTGATCTCGTCGTCGGGAACGTTGTTAATACTCAACACGTCCCACAACTCTTCGGGCGCGCCCGGCCACATCGAGTCGCTGTGCGGGTAGTCGGCTTCCCAGCAGATGTTGTCGATGCCGATCATGTTGCGCAGGGCCACGCCGACCTTGTCGCTGATGAAGCAGGTCAGGAAGTGGTCGCGGAACACCTCGCTGGGCAGCTTGCCCTTGAAGTCCTGGTGCGTCCAGGTGGAGTGCATCTCGTAGGTGCGGTCGGCCCGCTCCAGGAAATACGGGATCCACCCGGTGCCGCCCTCGGACAGGGCGATCTTGAGATCGGGGTACTTCTTGATCGGTGCCGACCACAGCAGGTCCGCCGCCGCTTGCACGATGTTCATCGGCTGCAGTGTGATCATCACGTCCATCGGCGCATCCGGCGCGGTGATCGCCAGGCGGCCCGAGGACCCGATGTGGACGTTCATCACGGTGTTGGTGTCGCACAACGCTTCCCACAACGGGTTCCAGTATTGGTTGTGAAAGCTGGGGTAGCCCATCGCGGCGGGGTTCTCGGTGAAGGTCAGCGCGTGCACGCCCTTCTTCGACACCCGGCGTACCTCGGCGGCGCATGCTTCGGCGTCCCAGATCACCGGGATCGCCATCGGGATGAAACGCGCCGGGTAGGCGCCGCACCACTCGTCGATGTGCCAGTCGTTGTAGGCCTGCACCAGCGCGATCGAGAACTCCGGGTCGTCGGTGGCGAACAGCCGCCCGGCAAAGCCCGGGAAGGACGGGAAACAGATCGAGGCCAGGATGCCGCCGGCGTTCATGTCCTTGACGCGCTCGTCGACGTTGTAGCAACCCGGCCGGATCTCGTCGAGCCCCGTCGGCTCGATGCCATACTCCTCCTTGGGCCGACCGGCGACCGCGTTCAGCGCGACGTTCGGGATCACCGTGTCGCGGAACTTCCACATGTCCGAGCCGTCGGCGTTGTGCACCAGCCGCGGCGCGTCGTCGATGTACTTCTTCGACAGGTGGTTCTTGAACATGTCGGGCGGCTCGACGGTGTGGTCGTCCACGCTGATCAGCATCATGTCTTCTTTGTTCATGGCCGTTGCCCTTCCATCGGGTCCGTCTGTTCGATTCCGCTCCCACGCGGCCTCGGCGAATCGCTGTCCCGTGCCAAGATCACTAAAATGAAAACTATCTTCTCGCCAGGCGAGAATCAACATCCAGCAGACACCGCGACCGGCGTTCGTCGTCTGAGCAGCGGTGGAAGCCGCCACCAAATTGCCCGGCCCGGAGCGGCGCCGCGCCGGGGCGGCCGCCGCGTGTCGGGGTAACGCGGTCCGTTCGCCGCCGTTTGCGCTGTAAAAAGCCCGCCGCGACCGCCGCCGGCGCGCCCGGCATCCGCCCCCGGACCGGCCCCCGACCGGCGGCATTGACCGGCCGCGCGATTCGTGCAACTCTATTGGTTGGAAATGAGAATACGATTCTCCTTGACCGAGAGGTGGCCGGGAGGATGGCGAGAGGGGAGCACGGATGCGGTTGCCGCCGCTGCCGGCTGATCAGTGGGACGAGGCCACCCACAACGCGCTCTCGGCGATGCGCGGCGCGGAGTCCAACAACGCGCTATCCACCCTGGCCCACCACCCTGCGCTGGCCAAGGCGTTTCTGCGGTTCAACGTTCACCTGTTGACCTCGTCCACGCTGCCCCCGCGGATCCGCGAATTGGCCATCCTGCGGGTCGCGCATCGCCGCGACTGCGCCTACGAGTGGTCGCACCACGTCCGCATGGCCAAGGACGAGGGAATCACCGACGACGAGATCGCCGCGGTGAGACGGGGCGAGGCCGCCGACGAGTTCGATCGCGCGGTGATCGCCGGCGTCGACGAGCTCGAGGAGAAATCGCAGCTGTCCGACGAGACATGGGTCGCGCTGGGCCAACGCCTGGACGACCAGCAGCGGATGGATTTCGTATTCACCGTCGGCTGCTATGCCGCGCTGGCCATGGCCTTCAACACTTTTGGCGTGCAGCTCGAACACGCCGATCAGCAACGATAAGAGAGGTAAGAACGTTGCCCCACTTCCCGAAGCCGGCCGCTGGCAGCTGGACAGAGAATTATCCCGAACTCGGGACCGCACCGGTCGATTACACCGACTCGATCGATCCGGCGTTCTTCGAGGCCGAGCGCGAGGCGGTCTTCAGGAAGACCTGGCTCAACGTCGGCCGGGTCAATCGCCTTCCGCGCACCGGCAGCTACTTCACCAGAGAACTGCCGTCTGCCGGCAAGGGCACATCGGTGATCATCGTCAAGACCAAGGACGGGGCCGTCAAGGCTTATCACAACGTCTGCCGCCACCGCGGAAACAAGCTGGTGTGGAACGACTTCCCCAACGAGGAGACCTCCGGCACCTGCCGCCAGTTCACCTGCAAGTACCACGCCTGGCGGTACAGCCTCGACGGCGACCTGACCTTCGTCCAGCAGGAAGAGGAGTTCTTCAACCTCGACAAGGGCAACTTCGGCCTCGCGCCCGTCCGCTGCGAGGTATGGGAGGGCTTCATCTTCATCAACTTCGACGACAACGCGGCGCCACTCACCGACTACCTCGGTCCGCTGGCCAAGAGCATCGAGGGTTACCCCTTCGGCGAGATGACCGAGACCTACTCCTACCGGGCCGAGGTCGGCAGCAACTGGAAGCTGTTCATCGACGCGTTCGTCGAGTTCTACCACGCGCCGATACTGCACCAGGGGCAGTACACCAAGGAAGAAGCCGCCAAGATCCAGAAGTACGGCTACGAGGCGCTGCACTACGAGTTGGCCGGCCCGCACAACCTGCAGTCGACCTGGGGTGGTCAGGCGCCGCCGTCGGACATGTCCATGGTCAAGCCGATGGACCAGGTGTTGCGCAGCGGCTTGTTCGGCCCCTGGGACAAGCCGGAGATCATCGAAAACCTCGAGCTGCCACCGGGTGTCAACGTGAAACGGGTGCCGCAGTGGGGCATCGACTCGTGGCTCTTCTACCCGAACTTCATGCTGCTGATCTGGGAGCCGGGCTGGTTCCTCACCTACCATTACTGGCCGACCGCGGTGGACAAGCACATCTTCGAATGCACGCTGTACTTCGTGCCGCCACGCAACGCGCGGGAACGCCTGGCCCAGGAGTTGGCAGCCGTGACGTTCAAAGAGTACGCGCTACAGGACGCCAACACGCTGGAAGCCACCCAGACCATGATCGGCACCCGGGCCGTCAAAGAGTTCCTGCTGTGCGACCAGGAGGTCTTGATTCGCCATCTGCACAAGACGACCGGTGACTATGTGAAGGAGTACCAGCGCAATGGCGCTACCGTCTGAATTCGCCTATCTCGAACCCTATTTGGACTGGGATCTGGCCACCGAACCCGAGCGCTACGCCAAGCGGCTGGCCTCGACGATGGCCGAAATGCAGGCGTTCTACGACGCGGCATTCCCGCGCCTCAACGACGTGATCGCCTACTGTGACAACTACCCACTCGACGATCTGCCCGAGGACGCACAGACGCTCATGCACATGATGCAGTCGCTTGTCATGGTGTCGTTTCCGATCGAGGCGTGGAAACAAGCGCGGGTGCCCGACAGCGGCGCGGCCTGGGTGGAGTGCATCAAGGAACCGGTGATCTGAAAGGTGCTGACACTCAAGGCCGCGGGGCTGCTGGACATCGACGCCGGCGAGATCCTGCGGCCCGGCGTGGTGCAGGTCGAGGGCGACCGGATCGTCGCCGTCGGGGGCGATCCCGACGGCGAAATCCTGGACCTCGGCGACCAGATCCTCCTGCCCGGGCTGATGGACATGGAGGTCAACCTGCTGATGGGGGGTCGCGGCGAAAAGCCCGGGCTCTCACAGGTTCAGGATGACCCGCCGACGCGGGTGCTGCGCGCGGTCGGCAACGCGCGGCGCACGCTGCGAGCCGGATTCACCACCGTGCGCAACCTCGGCCTGTTCGTCAAGACCGGCGGGTACCTGCTGGATGTCGCGCTGGGCAAGGCCATCGACGCGGGCTGGATCGACGGCCCGCGCGTGGTGCCGGCCGGGCATGCGATCACCCCCACCGGCGGACACCTGGACCCGACGATGTTCGCGGCGTTCGCGCCCCACGCGCTGGAGCTGACCGTCGAGGAAGGCATCGCCAACGGGATCGACGAGATCCGCAAGGCCGTGCGCTACCAGATCAAACACGGCGCCGAGCTGATCAAGGTCTGCTGCTCGGGCGGCGTGATGTCGCTGACCGGACCGCCCGGCGCGCAACACTATTCGGATGAGGAGCTGCGCGCGATCGTCGACGAGGCGCACCGGCGTGGCCTGCGGGTGGCCGCGCACACGCACGGCGCGGAGGCGGTCATGCACGCCGTCGACGCCGGCATCGACTGCATCGAGCACGGCTTCTTGATCGACGACGACGCGATCGCGTCGTTGGTCGAGCACGGCACCTTCCTGGTGAGTACCCGGCGCCTGGCCGACGGAGACGCGATGGACGTCTCGCACGCGCCGCCGGAGTTGCAGGCCAAGGCCGCCGAGATGTTCCCCAAGGCGCGGACGTCCATTCTGGCCGCCTATGAAGCCGGCGTGAAGATCGCGGTCGGGACCGATGCGCCCGCGATCCCGCACGGACGCAACGCCGACGAGCTGGTCACCCTGGTCAATTGGGGGCTGCCGCCGTTGGCGGTGTTGCGGGCGGCGACGGTGACCGCGGCCGAGCTGATCAACTCGACCGACCGCGGACGGCTCGCGGCGGGCCAGCTCGCCGACATCATCGCGGTGCCCGGAAACCCGTTGGAAGACATCACCGTTACCCAGAACGTGAGCTTTGTCATGAAAGGCGGCAAGGTCTATGTCGACAAATCAGCCAACTCGAACTGACGACCTGGTCGAGATTCAGCAGCTGCTGGCCCGCTACGCGGTCACCATCACCCAGGAAGACATCGACGGGCTCATCGGCGTCTTCACCCCGGACGGAACCTACAGCGCATTCGGCTCCACGTATAAGTTGGACAGGTTTCCCGAGCTGGTGGCGGCGGCCCCAAAGGGGTTGTTCCTCACCGGAACCGCATTGGTGGAAAACATCGACGGCGATTCCGCGAGCGGGACCCAGCCGTTGTGCTTCATCGACCACGCCACGCATGACATGCGGATCGGCTACTACCGCGACACCTACGCCCGCACCACCGACGGCTGGCGGCTGAAAACCCGTGCGATGACGTTCATCCGGCGCAGCGGCGTGCACGACTCGGGGCGCCCGCACGCCGTCGGCCGTCCCACACCGTGAATGTCGAGGAGTTCCGCGCGGGTTTGCGCGCGTGGCTCGGCGACAACGACCTGACGCCCGGGGCGGATCACTCGCTGCAGGGCCACATGCGGCAGTTCGCCAGGGTCAGTCGCGCGCTGTACGACGCCGACTGGATGCGCTACGGCTGGCCCACGGAAGTCGGCGGGTTGGGCGGTCCCGCGGTGCTGCGCGCGATCGTCGGCGAAGAGGTGGTCGGTCGCCGACTCGCCGAACCCGGACCCTATTCGATGCTCGAGGTGCTCGCACCCACGATGATCGACTACGCCCCGGCCGAGCTCGCCGCCGAGATGGTGCCGCGGCTGCTGCGCGGCGAAGAGCATTGGTGTCAGGGCTTTTCCGAGCCGGGATCGGGCAGCGACCTCGCCTCGCTGACCACCCGCGCAACGCAGCAAGGCGACAACTGGATCGTCAGCGGGCAGAAGGTGTGGACCAGCTTCGCGCAATTCTCGACGCGCTGCGTCCTGCTCACACGCACCGCGCCCGGCCACGACGGGATCACCGCGTTCTTCGTCGACCTCGACACCCCGGGTATCACGGTCCGGCCGCTGCGGACGATGCACGGCGTGGACGAGTTCTGCGAGGTGTACTACGACGACGTGGTGATCCCGTCCAGCCGGATGCTCGGCCGGCCCGGCGACGGCTGGAAACTCGCGATGGACCTGCTCCCGTATGAGCGCTCCACCTGCTTCTGGCAGCGCATCGCCTACCTGTACTCCCGGTTCGACGAACTCATCGCGCAGGCATCCGATACCGACGAATCCAGCCTTGGCGCAGCATATTTGGCGCTGCACACATTGCGCTGCCGATCCCGCGACACCCAGCACCGGCTGCGCGACGGTGCGCGGCTGGGGCCGGACACGTCCATCGACAAGGTGCTGCTGGCCGGCGCCGAGCAGCGCCTCTACGACACCGTCCGCGACCTGCTGCCCGGCGCGCTCGAGCTGGACGACACGCCGTGGCGGTCGGAGTACCTGTACTCGCGCGCCGCGACCATCTACGGCGGCACCGCGGAGATCCAGCGCAACATCATCGCCCGCCGGCTGCTCGACCTCGGGAAGGAGTGAACCGTGGAGTCGACGGATCCCGAGTCGCTGCGCCTCCTGGAAGGTTCGCTGCGCACGACGATGACCGCCGCATCCGGGGCCAAGCTCGATGCGGCACTGAAAGACCTGGGCTGGCACGACATGCTGGACGAAATGCCCAATGCTGCAATCCCTTTGGTGTTCCGGCTGCTCGGCGAGACGGGCGCGCACGCCCCGGTGCTCAACGACGTCGTGCTGCGGGCGACGGGCGGCGCGCAGGGGGGCGCCCCGCCGCTGCCGTTCGCCGGCGACTCCTGGGTCATCTGGGACCGCGACGATTTCGCCGGCTCGGCGGTCGACGAGACGTTGCCGCTGCGGCGCGCCCCGCGGGGCGATTCGTTGCCGCCGGCCGCGCTGGATGCGGGGCGGCGCGCGCTGGGCTGGTGGTTGCTGGGCACGAGCCGGGCCATGCTGTCGCTGGCACGCCGCCACGCCCTCGATCGCGTCCAGTTCGGGCGGCATGTCAGCTCGTTCCAGGCGATCCGGCACCGGCTGGCCGAGACGCTCGTCGCGATCGAGGGCGCCGAAGCGACCCTGCACGTCGCGGCGCAGTCCCAAGACCACGATGGCCTGGCCTCGCTGCTGGCCAAGGCCGCCGCCGGCCAGGCCGCGCTGACCGCCGCCCGGCACTGCCAGCAGGTGCTCGGCGGGATCGGCTTCACCGCCGAGCATCCGCTGCACCACCACGTCAAACGGTCGCTGATCCTGGACGGGTTGCTGGGTAGCGCGCGCGAACTGACCCGGGAGGCGGGAAAGGCGTTGCTGGATAACGGGTCCGCCCCGCGGCTGGCCCAGCTCTAGCCGGACGGGACCGCAAAGCTGCGCGTAGACTGCGTCTGGCCGCCGAGAAGATGGGACGCGATGAGCCAGCCCGACGCACCCCGAAACGAGATGGGCGTCGCTTCGCTGCTCGTCGGCGTGGTCGCGCTGCTGACCTGCTGGATGCTGCTCGGCGTGCCGTTCGGCATAGCGGCGGTGATCACCGGAGATGTCGCGCGCAGGCGCGTCCAGCGGGGCGAGGCCACGAATGCGCGAACCGCGTTGGCGGGCATGGTGTTAGGGGCGGTGTCGATCGCGGCCGGGATCGTCGCGATCGGGTACTACGCCTGGGTGGACGCCCGTTAGTTCCGCGGCAACCCGAGCACCCGCTCGGCGATGATGTTCCGCTGAATCTCCGACGTGCCGCCGGCGATCGTCGCGGCAAAGCTGCGCGCGTAGCGGTCGAACCAGCTGCGGTAGTGACTGTCCAGGTTCAGCGGCGCGAAGGGGGCCGTCACCGCGCGGTGGACGAGCCCGTCGGCGCCCGCGGAGTCCAGCGCATCCTGCGACGCCCGTTGCAGCGCCTCGGAACCCAGCAGCTTGAGCACCGACTGGGCCGGTACGTCCTCTTCCCCGCGCGCGGCCCGGGACAGTTCCGCCGACCCCAGCAACCGCAGCGCGTAGGCGTCCATCACCAGGGTGGCGTAGCGGTCCCGCTCCAGCGAACCGCATGGCTGATAATCGATGCTCAACTCGTGCAACAGGTCGACGTACCCCATCCACAACATCACGCGTTCGTGGCCGAGGGAGCCGGTGGCCACGCGCCAGCCCCCGTTGAGCTCGCCCACCAGATTCTCGACCGGCACCCGCGCGTCGGTGAAAAACACCTCGTTGAAATCGATCTCGTTGCTGTCGCACATCGAGGCGAACGGTCGGCGCACCACTCCGGGCGTGTCCGTCGGGATCAGCAGCACACTGATTCCCCTGTGCTTCGGCGCCTTTGGGTCGGTCCGCACGAACGTCAGCAGCACGTCGGCATCGTGGGCGCCCGACGTCCAGACCTTCTGCCCGTTGACGACGAAGTGATCGCCGTCGAGCACCGCCCGCGTCTTGAGCGAGGCGAGGTCCGAACCCGCTCCGGGTTCGCTCATTCCCAGCGACGCGGTGATGTCGGCCCGCAGAATCGGCACCGCCCACTCCCGCTGTTGCTCGGGCGTCCCGAAGGACAGCAACGAGGCCGCGATGATGCCAACACCTTGCGGATTGAAGCTTTGATAGATGCGCCGGCGCCCCAACTCCTCCAAGTACACGTACTGCTGCAACAGCGTGGCGTTGCGCCCGCCGAACTCGGGCGGGTTGCCCGGCAGCAGCCACCCGCTGTCGAACAGCAGTCGTTGCCAGCGCCGCGCCCATTCCGGGACGTGCGAGCTGGAGCGGGGCCGTTCGAACGCCTCGGCCTCGGAGGGCAGATGCGCGTTCAGGAAGTCGACGAATTCGGAGCGGAACGCCTCCACGTCGGCGTCAAAGGCGAGCTGCACGGACCTCCCCGCAACGGTCGTGAGCAGTCCCCTGCGTCGGTAGATCATGATTTCCGCCGACGGCGCGGTTCGCTCTTATGATTACGCTTCCAAACACACGTCTAAGAGAATAGTATTCTCGTGACGAGAAAGTTACAATCTCAGACACATGATCCGTGAGGGGGTCGAGCGCAGCGATGTCACGGCGTTCTCCGGTAGAGTCCAATCATGTTCTCCCCTCGCGGCAATCAGGTGAGTCGGCCGTGACCAGTCCGAGCGAAGAGCCCGCCTGGAAGCAGCGCGCCGTCGAGAGGTCCATCAAAACGGCGAAACTGCGCGCCGCGCAGCGTGTTCAGCGCTTCCTCGACGCCGCGCAGGCCATCATCATCGAAAAGGGCTCCACGGACTTTACCGTCCAGGAAGTCGTCGACCGGTCGCGCCAGTCGCTGCGCAGCTTCTACCTGCAGTTCGACGGCAAGCACGAGCTGTTGCTGGCGCTGTTCGAAGACGCGCTGAGCCGGTCCGCCGACCAGATTCGTGCCGCCACGGAGAGCCAGGCCGATCCCCTGGAGCGGCTGAAGGTCGCCGTCCAGCTCCTCTACGAGGCCTCCCGCCCCGATCCGACGGCCAAGCGGCCGCTGTTCACCGACTTCGCGCCGCGGTTGCTGGTCACGCACCCCGCCGAGGTCAAGGTGGCGCATGCCCCGCTGTTGGCTTTGCTCACCGAACTGATGGAAGCCGCCTACGACGCCGGCAAGCTGCGCAAGGGGGTCAACGCGAAACGCGTGGCCGCGATGACCATGCAGACCGTCATGTTCATCGCCCAGTCCAGCGGCGGCTCCGACGACGCGACCATCCATCCCATCACCAGCGACGAGGTGTGGGATTTCTGCTCGCGCGGCTTCGTCGGCTAGCGCGTCCACGCTCCACTGATCACATAGCGCACGCCATTTGCTGCCGAGAATCAGATTCTCTAATATTTAGAATCACAGATAGCCAAAACGGATTCGCCGTTGACACCCCTGACGGGGTGGTGACAGAGTGCGAAGGCGGCGAGACACGCGGTTCCGGCTGTTCTGCGCCAAGACGTGCGATAACTAGTCAGGAGTTGAGGTAGCCATGACCGGACGTGTTGAGGGCAAAGTCGCTTTCGTCACCGGAGCAGCGCGCGGACAGGGCCGCAGCCACGCGGTGCGGTTGGCGCAAGAGGGCGCCGACATCATCGCGATCGACATCTGCAAGCCCATCCGCGACGGTGTCACCGACACCGCGATTCCGGCGTCCACGCCCGAAGACCTCGCCGAGACCGCCGACCTGGTCAAGGGGCACAACCGCCGGATCTTCACCGCCGAGGTCGACGTGCGCGACTACACCGCGCTGAAAGCCGCGGTGGACAGCGGTGTCGAACAACTCGGACGGCTCGACATCATCGTGGCCAACGCCGGAATCGGCAATGGCGGCGACACCCTGGACGAGACCAGCGAAGAAGACTGGACCGAGATGATCGACATCAATCTGGCGGGTGTCTGGAAGACCGTGAAAGCCGGTGTGCCGCACCTGAAGTCGGGCGGCCGCGGCGGTTCCATCATCCTGACCAGTTCGGTCGGTGGACTGAAGGCCTACCCCCACACCGGACACTACGTCGCCGCCAAGCACGGTGTCGTCGGGTTGATGCGGGCCTTCGGAGTCGAGTTGGGCCAGTACATGATTCGGGTCAACTCGGTGCATCCGACCCATGTCAAGACGCCGATGCTGCACAACGAGGGCACCTTCAAGATGTTCCGCCCGGATCTTCAGAACCCGGGACCCGACGACATGGCGCCAATCTGTCAGCTTTTCCACACCATGCCGATCCCGTGGGTGGAGCCGATCGACGTCAGCAATGCGGTGCTGTTCTTCGCCTCGGACGAATCCCGCTACATCACCGGAGTGACCCTGCCCATCGATGCCGGTAGCTGCCTGAAATAGAGTGCCGTCCCATGGACGGATTCGAAGGTCGCGGAACGGTCGTCACCGGCGGTGCGAGTGGTATTGGTCTGGCCACGGCCACCGAGTTCGTCAGCCGGGGGGCCCGCGTGGTGCTCGCCGATGTCGATCAACCCGGCCTGGAGCAGGCGGTAAACCACCTGCGGGCCCAGGGATTCGACGCGCACGGCGTGGTGTGCGACGTCCGGCAGTTCGACGAGGTGGTCCACCTGGCGGACGAAGCCTTCCGCCTGCTGGGCAGCGTGGACGTCGTCTTCAGCAACGCCGGCATCGTGGTCGCGGGTCCGATCGCGCAGATGACCCACGACGACTGGCGCTGGGTGATCGACATCGACCTGTGGGGCTCCATCCATGCCGTCGAGGCGTTCGTGCCGCGGCTGCTCGAACAGGGCACCGGCGGACACATCGCCTTCACCGCGTCCTTCGCCGGCCTGGTGCCCAACGCCGGCCTCGGGGCCTATGGCGTCGCCAAATACGGTGTGGTCGGGCTGGCGGAGACGCTCGCCCGTGAGGTCAAGGACGCCGGAATCGGCGTATCGGTGCTGTGCCCGATGGTCGTGGAGACCAAGCTGGTCTCCAACTCGGAGCGGATCATGGGGGCGGACTACGGGCTGAGTTCTTCGCCGGAAGCGGCCGGCGGGACCCTGCCGACGCAGGACGAGGGCGTCGGCGTGGGCGACGTCGCCCGGTTGACGGCCGATGCGATTCTGGCCAATCGCCTATACGTGCTGCCGCACGAAGCCGCCCGCGCCTCGATCCGCCGCAGGTTCGAACGCATCGACCGCACTTTCGAAGAGCAGGCCGCCGGGGGGTGGGCCCACTAGCCCGACGGGCCGAGCCGGTACTCGCCCGTCGCCGGATCGTGATACCAACCGCTCGCCGCGTGCGTGCCGCCGTCGACGTGCAGGGTCTGTCCGGTCAGGTAGGCCGACATTCGGGACGCCAGAAACACCGCGACACCGGCGATTTCGTCGACATGACCGGGGCGCCCCAGCGGCACGACGTGGCCGACCCCGGCCAGCGCCGCTTCGCCGCCGAGCTGCGCCAGCCCCTCAGTGAGCGTGATATCGGGCGCGATCGCGTTGACCCGGATGCCGTGGGGCGCCAGCTCCAGCGCCGCGGTCTGGGTGTAGTTGATGACCCCGGCCTTGGCCGCCGCATATGCCGCGTAGCCGGGGGCGGCGCGCACGCCCTCGATCGACGTCACCGAGATGACGCTGCCGCCCTGTCCCGCCGACACCATCGCCCGCGCGACGCGCTGCGTGCACAGCAGCACGTGGCGCAGATTGGCCCGATAGAGCGCATCCCAACCGTTCTCGGTGGTTTCCAACAGCGGGGACGAGAACACCCCTCCGGCGTTGTTGACCAGGATCGTCGGCGTGCCAAGTTCGGCGTTCGTGCGCCGCAACGCGTCGTCGACCTGGGCGCTGTCGCGCACGTCGGTCGGGATCCCCGGGGCACCAATGGATTCCGCGGCTTGCGCGCAGGTGTGCGGGTCACGCTCCCAAATGGCGACCGAGGCGCCGAAGGCCGCCAACCCTGCCGCGACCCCACGGCCGATGCCCGCGCCGCCGCCGGTCACCACCGCCACGCGGCCGGTGAGCAGGATGTCCGAGGGATCGATCGTCATCGTCTCATCACATCGCCGGTGCGCGGCCGATGACGCCGCCGGCTTCCAGGTCGGCGATTTCCGCGTCGCTGCATCCCAGCTCGGCCAGCAGCTCATGGTTGTGTTGCCCGAGCAGCGGCGCGTGCTGGGTGTGGAATTGTGTCGGCCCGGCGGACGACCTCATCGGCACGGTGCTGAGCCTAGCCGGACCGTTCACCGGGTGGTCGACTTCCTCGAAGAAGCCCCGGAACGCGAGCTGAGCGAGTTCCGCCTGGCGGTGCGGTTGCATGACCTTGGCGACTGGAACGCCGGCGTCCCACAGGGTCGCGATGATGTCGTCTGCGCCGCGGCGCTCACACCACGCGGCCATCCGCCCGTCGATGAGGTCGTGATGCTCCCTGCGCCCGCTTGCGGTGGCCAGCTTGGGATCCGTTGCCCACGAAGGGGATCCGATCGCCGCGCACAAGCCAGCCCACTGCTCGTCGGTGCAGACCGCCACCGCGACCCAGCTGTCGAGGCGCCCGAATTCGTCGACGTCGGCGCTGCGGTACAGGTTTTGCGGCGCCGCCGTGGGACCTCGGTTGCCCGCGCGTTCCAGCAGCGCCCCGTACGCGGAGTGCTCGATGATCTGTTCGGCGGCGATGCTGAGCGCGGCGTCGACCATCGCCGCTTCGACGAACACGCCCTGCCCGGTGCGGTGGCGGTGTTCGAGCGCCAGCAGCAGCGCGTTCACGGCGTGCACGCCGGCGTTGGGGTCGCCGATCGAGTAGGGGTCATACGGTGGGCGGTCGGGATATCCGGTGAGCCAGGTCAGCCCGGCCGCGGCTTCGATGACGTAGGCGAATGCCGGATTGTCGCGCCACGGGCCCTGCAGGCCGAAGCCGGGCATCCGCGCCATCACGATGTCGGGCTTGATCCCTTGGACCGCCGCGAAATCTAGGCCGAGCTGGTCGAGCACGCGGGGCGTGAAGTTCTCCACGACTACGTCGCAGGTCGCGATGAGCCGGCGCAATAGCTCCACACCGCGCGGGCTTTGCAGGTCCAGCGTGAGGCCTTTCTTGTTGGTGTTGAGCGCCGCGAAGATCGGCGACTTTTCCCACCACCGGTTTTCGGTGACGGGCACGCCGGCGATCAGCCGCGTCCCGTCGGGACGCCGGGTGGACTCCAGATGGATGACTTCCGCGCCCAGCATCGCCAACAGGTGGGTGCAGCAGGGGCCGGCCCAGAAGGTCGTCATGTCGAGCACGCGAATCCCTCTCAGGGGCAGCCGGTTTGCGGGTCCGGCCGGTAGGGGCCGGGGGGCCAGGTCGGCGGCGCGGTAGTGCGCCGTGTGTTCGCCCAGGCGTGGGGCCGGTTGCGGCGGGCGCAACCGCGCGGGGCTCAGCCGGTAGGGATGGCCCGGTTGCTGAAAACGGCCGCACGGGTTCGGCACGAACGAGCCGCGTTCGCGGAAGTGGTCGAGCGAGGCGATGTTGGCGCCGTTGGCGACCGGCGCGTTCGGAATCCGGAAGGCCGTTGCGAGTTCCCGGATCTCGTCGACCGTGTTGCTTTCGAACCATGCGTAGATCTCGTCGGCGTTCAGCGTGGCGCGCTCGGTGATGGTCAGTTCCGAATCCTCGTCGATCCACTCGGGGTGGCCGACCATCGCGCACAGGTCGAACCACTGCTGCGCGGTCCCGCAGCCGACGTCCACCAGCCCGTCCTTGGCGCGCGCCACGCCCGGAACGGTGACGCGCCGCGCGTCTCGCCAGGGCCGCCCGAGCATCTCGAAATAGGTGACGGGGTAATAGGTCAGGCACAGGATGTGGGTTTCCAGCATCGACAGGTCGAGCAGTTCGCCGGGGGCGCCGCCGGCCCGGCCGTGGCGCGATGCGAGCATGGCCGCGCTCGCATACGCCCCGGCCAGGTACTCCCCGACCTGGCCGCCCACGAACACCGGGGCGCGGTCCGATTCGCCGCGCCCGAGGCCGACGATGCCGCCCGACCATGCCTGCAGGGTGAATTCGGTGGCCGCGCGGCCGCGCCACGGCCCCTCCAGCCCGAAGGGGGTGATGGACAGGACGGTGAGGTGGGTATGACGGCGGCGCAGCGCTGCGGGCGTGAAGTCCGGGTGCTCGGCGACTTTCGAGCCGCCGGACCACACCACCGCGTCCGCGGCGGCCAGCAGCCTGTCGACCAGCTTTGTGTCATCGACGACCGCCGGATCCGCAACGACGCTGCGCTTCGACCCGGCCAGAAAGCTGAACAACGCCCCGTCGCCGCCGGGCGGTATCACGGCGCCCGATGCGGACCAGCGGCGCAGCGGATCACCCTCTGGCGGCTCGACTTTGACGACATCCGCTCCGCCGTCGGCAAGTAACTTGGTGCAATAGGCGCCCGCTATTCCGGTGGACAGTTCGACCACGGTGTAGCCGGCCAGCGGTAATTCGACGGTGGATTCCCCCACTACCGCTTCCGCTTTCGGCCGGGCTTCTTCTTGTCTTCCCCGTCCTTGCGTCCCTTCTTGCTCAAGCGCCATTCCGGTGGGAACTTGTCGTCGTTGTCTTTCACCGCTGCGCCCAGACCCCGGTCGACGGCGGCGGAGAGCATGAAGTCGTCACCGTCCGGGCGGACGACGCCGCCCATCGACTCGAAGAACCCGCTGAGCATGCTGCCCATGTACTCGCCCTGGAACTGCTTCATGATCTCGAAGAAGACCTTCTGCATGAACACCGTGTCGGTGGGGCGGTTGCGCGCGCACGCCAGCGCATAGCGGTGCACCTCCGCCTCGAGCTCCTCTCGCGGCACCACGCTGTTGAGGAAGTTGCAGTCGTACATCTCCTCGGCGGTGAAGGCCCTTCCGGTGAAGACCATCTCCTGAAACTTCCGGATCCCCATGGTCTGCGCCCACCACCACATTCGTGGCCCCCAGCCGTAATACCGGAACGAGGGATGCCCGAACAGCGCGTCCTCGCTGGAGATCACGAGATCCGCGTCCGCCGCCTGGTAGAAGTGCCAGCCGTAGCAGTAACCCTTGGCCTCGAGGATGCTGATCTTCTTGAAGTCCTGCAGGCCGCGGATGCCCGAGTTCGGGTTGGCGTACCACTGGCCCAGGGTCGCGCCGCGCCGAAACGAGCCCTCGGGAGGAAAGCTGACCGCGTCGCCGCCGACCCGGTATTCTGCGAGTCGGTCACTCGGATCCGCCGAGTTCTGCGCCGCCATTTCCTCGGTGAGGTCCGCACCCGAGCCGAGGTCATCGCCGGCCCCGCGGACCACCAGGACCTTGACCTCGTCGTCGATGGACGCGCGGTGCAACAGGTCGGCGTAGCGCAGCCGGGCGGCGATGGTGGGCGCGTTGAGCTGGCCCGGCCGATCGAATGTGATTGTGGCGATGCGGGTTTCGATATCCTTGTGATATCTGACGATCTCCTCGGGCGCGGGTGGGGACTTGCCGGCCATGGCTATTCGCGCCAGAACGGGCTGGCGGTCAACACCTCGGGGCCGTCGGCGGTGATCAATACGGCTTCGCGCCCGAAGACCGCGCCGATCCCCTGTTCCCAGACGTAGCCCGTCACGGCCAGCACCATGCCCGGTTCCAGCCGTTCCCCGGCGGCGGTCGCGGGCAGGTGCTCGGAGATGACGGGAGGGTCGAAGCCCATGCCCAGGCCGCGGGCCACCGGCATCGGCGGAGCCGGCTCCCCCGCGGCCCGATACGCGTCCAGCAATTCGCTTGCCCCCGCGCCAGGTTGGCAGGCGGCCAACAGCCCGTCCCACAAGCCTTCCCAGCGCCGATACACCGCCCCGGCGCCGCGCGCGGCACCGGCCGGCCAAGTGCGTCCGACCTCGCCGATGTAGCCACCCGCCAGCACGCCGGCCGAGAAAGCCACCAGGTCACCGTCTTTGACCCGGCCGTCCGCGGCCGGGCGCCGCCACGGATGATCGGGTGACGTCACCCACGCGACGTCCTGGTTCGACGGGGTGCTGACGCCGCCGCCCGCGATGGCCCCCAGCAGGGCGCCGGCCAGCGCCTGTTCGGTTGTCCCGGGGCGCAGTTCGGACACGGCGGCGGCCAAGCCCGACTCGGCGACCGAGACGGCCTCCCGCAGCGCCGCCACCTCTTCGGCCGTCTTGACGCGCCGGGCGGCCCGCATCGCCAGTTCGCCGTCCACGAGTTCCGCATTGGGGAACGCCGTCGGCAGCAGTTGAGCGAAAACCGGTGAAATCGCATCGGTTCCGACCCGCCGGGCGGTGTCCGCCCCGTCGATGCGCCGCAGCGCCGACATGGTGTTCATCGGGTTCCACGAGATGCCGTACAGGTTCTCGTGCGGGATATCCTCGGGAACGCCCTCGTCCCAGGTGCTGAGCAGATGTATCGCCCCGCTCGCGCGCACCAGCACACACGTCGGGCCGAACGGCCGGGTGCCGGCGACCCACAACTGCGGCGCCCCCGTGACGTAGCGGACGTTGGCTTGGCGACCCAGGACCAGGACGTCGAGGTCGTGCGCCGCCATCTGATCCAGCACTCGCTGGCGCCGACCGCAGCGCAGCGCGCGGGCGTCGGGCAGGACCTCAGTTGCCATAGGGGTCATACGGGTAGTCGGTCAATCGGATCCAGCCCTCCTCGGTGATTACCAAGACCTCCTCGCTGCGGTAACCGCCGGTGCCGTCCTCCCACACCACCGGTTCCAGGACCAGCACCATGCCCGCTCGCAGGACGAACTTCTCGTCGAAGTCCGCGCCCAGATCGGTTCCGATCATGGGCATTTCGGCGGCGTTCACGCCGATGCCGTGACCCAGGTAGAAGTGCGGCAGCCACGGCTTGGCACCGCCGTTGGCGTTGATGGCCGCCCGCCCCAGGTCCGCCGCGGTGGCGCCGGCCTTCACGACACCGAGCACGGCGGACATGATCTCGAACCACTTGTCGAATTGCGCCCGCTGGCGTGGCGTCGGGTCCTTGCCGACGATCCAGGTGCGCCCGAAGTCCGAGCAGTAGCCGTGGTAGGTGATGCTGACGTCGGTCCACAGCACGTCGCCCTCGGCCAGTTCGCGTTCGGTGCTCAGCAGTGGCAGCGCAAGGTCGCCGTGCGTGGTCCACACGCCCTCGGCCTTGCTGGGCGGCATCACCTGCCAGATCGGTTCGAGCATGCTGGCCGTGGCGCCCAGCTCGAAGGCCCGCCGCAGAAAGCTCGCGGACAGGTCGACCTGTCGGATTCCCGGGGCCAATCGTTTGTGCACCTCGACCATCGCCTCGTCGGTGATCCGGATGGCGGTGCGCATGCAGGACAACTCGTCCGGCGTCTTGACCGCCTTGGCGGCGCTGACAATTGCCGACGCGTCGACGGGCGGACCGCCGGGGAACAACGTCTTCGCGGCGCGCGACATGGCGCCGGTGCACTCGTCGACCGCGACGACCGCTTGGGCGGGAACCAAGTCGGCCAGCCGGCGCGCGAATTCTTCGACCCCCTCGTCGAATTCGAGATACACCGGGCCGTGGACGTGATCGGCCGGCAAGTCGGACTCCAGCGAGGCGCCCTCGCGGAACGGCAGGAACAAGTGCGGCCACTCATCGGTGGCGAGCACCACCGCGACCGGCCGCTCGACATAGGACAAACCGGCGTCGCCCAGCGGCCAACTGGTGCCGGTGGCATAGACCACGGCGCTGTTGCCGAGCAGAATCAGCGCGTCGACGCCGCGTTCGGCCATCGCCGAGCGCAGCCGGGCCCCGGTCTCACGCCGCATGCGACCCATATCGGGCGTCTCGGGTATCACCAGGCTGCCGGTGCCCGCGCCCGCTTGCGCGAACGTTGTCATCTCCGCGCCCTACAGACCCAGGAACTTCGTGACGTTGCCGCTCACGATTTTCGCGGCGTCGGCGGGGCCGACGGCGTCCACGACCGCGGCCAGCGACTTTTCGGAATAGCCGTAGGTGCTTTCGTTGTGCGGGTAATCGCTGGACCACATGACCTTGTCCACGCCGATCTTGTCGATCAACTGCAGCCCGAGCGGATCGACCATGAACGACGCGCTCATGTGGTTGTCCCAGTAGTACCGCACATCGTGCTGCAGCGGGCGGTTGAACATGTGCCGGTAGGACGCCACCAGGTGTTCGGCGTCCTGCAGCGCCCACGGCACCCAGGCGATGCCGCCCTCGAACCAACCGATCCGCAGGCCCGGATGGTCGTCCAGGATGCCGCCGAAGATGTACTTGGAGAACGTCTCCCGGAACCCGTCGATGTTGATCATCATGCCGACGACGACACTGTTGAACTCGGTCGGGCTCTTCGGCGGCGTTTCCCCGATGTGGTGCGTGACCGGAAGGCCGGCGGCCTCGATCTCGTCCCACACCGCCCGCATCGCGGTGCTGGAGTAGTCGATCGGATTGCCGTCGTCGTCCTTGCCGGGATTCAGCGGCATCAGAAAGGTCTTCAGCCCCAAGGACTTCAGCTCTTCCAGGGTCTTTCGCGTGCCCTGCGGGTCCCACCAATTGATCAGCCCGGCGCCGTAGAAGTGGCCGCCCGAGCGCTCCTGCAGTTCGGCGATGTACTCGTTGTAGATGCGGAAGGCGAGTTCGCGCAGCTTCTTGTCGGGGTAGTGGAAGAGCGCCAAAATCGCGTTGGGGAAGGCCAATTCCTTGTCGACCCCGTCGTCGCGCAGTTCCTGGATGCGCGCCTCGATGTTGGTACTCGCGGCCCCGGGCAGGTCGTCGTACTGCATCAGCACCGCGCTGAAGTCGCCGGGCAGGAACGACTGGCCCTTGCGACCGACCTGATAGGCGCCTTCCTCGTACCAGATCCGCGGCGCCTTGTCTTTGAGGTCGTCCGGAAAGCGTTGGTAGAAAATGTCATCCGCCAACGAGATGTGGTTGTCCGCGGAGAACACCACGGTCCCGGCCGGCAGGCCGACATCCGCGCCCGAGGCGTGACCACGGCGATTCTTGGGGGCCCCGAAGCCTTCGGGTGGGTAAAGCGAAACGGCGCTTGCTTGAGTCGTCATCATTGACCCTCCATTCGGATCTGCAGTGTTGAGAGTAGCGACCTGGGGCTACCAGGTCACCGGAAGTTCGTAGACGCCGTAGGCGAGCCGGTCGTCCTTGAAGGGCACGTCCTCGACTCCGATCGCCAGTTCCAGCGTGGGGACGCGGCGGAACAGGGTGCGGTAAACGATCTGCAGCTCGGCGCGGGCGAGCTGTTGGCCCACGCATTGATGGCGGCCGTACCCGAAGGCGACGTTGCGGTCGGCCCCCGAGCGGTGCAGGTACAGCCGGTCCGGTTCGGGGAAGGCGTCCGGATCCCAGTTGGCCGGGGCCAAGTCGATGATGATGCCTTCGCCGGCGCGGATCGTCTCCCCGGCGATGTGGATGTCTTCGAGGGCGACGCGGCGCTGCCCGTTCTGAATGATGCTGAGATAGCGCAACAATTCCTCGACCGCGCTGGCGATGACCTTGTCGTCGTCGGCGTCGCGCAGGACGGCCAACTGGTCCGGGTTGACCAGTAGGGCCAGCACCCCGAGACCGATCATGTTCGAGGTGGTCTCGTGCCCGGCGATCAGCAGCCCGGTGCCCAGCTGGGCCGCCTCTTTGACGCTCAGTTCGCCGGCCTTGACGCGCTCGGCCAGATCGGAAACCGCGTCCTGCGCCGGATCCTCCATTTTGGCCTCGACCAGTTGCGCGAGGTACTTGTTCAGACTCATCGCGCCTTTGACGGTGTCTTCGCCCGTGGCGTAGCGCGCGAGCCCGACGTTGGCGTGGTGCTGGAACATGTCGGCGTCCTCATAGGGGACACCTAGCAGCTCGCTGATCACCAGCGAGGGAACCGGCAAGGCCAACGCGGTGACGATATCGGCGGGCTGCGGGCCGGCCAGCATCGCGTCGATGTGGTCATCGGTGATCTGCTGGATGGTCGGGCGCAAGCCCTCAACTCGCTTGAACGTGAAGGGTTTCGACAACATGCGCCGAAATCGGGTGTGCTCTTCGCCGTCGGCGGTGAAGAGCGACCTCGGCCGCTTGTGCACCGTGGACAGCATGCCCGCGTTCCAGTGCGGAAACCCCGGCCGCCGATCGTCGACGCTGACCCGCGAATCCGAGAACAGTTCCCGCACTTGCTCATAGCCGGTGATGAGCCACGGGGTGCTCCCGTCCCAGATGCGCACCCGGGACAAGGGTCGCTCTTGGGCAAGCGCCATGACATCCGGCGGCGGGGCGAAGGGGCAGCCCGCCCGCCGCGGCATCGGATAATCCGGGATCTCGGTCGCCTCGACGCCGGAAGTGTTAGTCAGCGTTTCTGACATCTCATTCCTCGATCTGAATAGCCAGCGCGGGGCACGCCGCGGCCGCTCGCCGGGCGCCGGGCGCCTCATCGGCGGATGGATTGGCGTTGAGCAGAACAACGACGCCGTCCTCGTCGCGCTGGTCGAATACGTCGGGCGCGTTCAGCACGCAATTGCCCGACGAAGCGCAGACATCTTGGTCGACAGTCACTTTCATCTGCAGACCTCTCATTCGTACGGGGTGACGGGCGCCAGCCACAGGCCCACGATCGCGTCGATGAGACCCGAGGCGGCGCCCCGCCACGAGCGCTGGGGCGGCGAGGCGCCCGCGGCAAGCGATCGTTCCCGGTCGGCACAGGTGTGCATCAACAGGTTGCGGGCCATGATGTTTCGCTCGAAGTGCACTTCGGCCGGCAGGTCGGGCAGGCACCGGTTGATGCCCTCGACCACCTGCACCAGGGATGGCGAGCTGAGGGCGCCCTTGACGATGATGTGGTAGTACGCGGGATCGGTCATCGCCTGCGCCGCGAAACGCGCGTACCAGGTGGGATTGCCGAGTTCCTCCAGATGATCGGTGAGCGGCCGCACCAGGCAGGCCACCCAGTCCCTCAGCTCGGTCGAACCACCCGCTTCGAGCAGTTCGGCCACCATCCGCTCGCGCAGCTGCTCGACCGGCCCCCGGTGCTTGTGTTCGATCGCGCGGACCAGGTCGGCCTTCGTGCCGAAGTGGTAGCCCACCGCGGCGTTGTTGCCCTGGCCGGCAGCCTCGCTCACCTGCCGGTTGGACACCGCGAACATGCCGTGCTCGGCGTACAACCGCTCGGCCGCAACGAGGATCGCCTCCTGCGTCGAACTGGCCCGTTCGGTGCGAACTGCCCGGCCGATGGTGGTCACCCGGCTAGTCAACCGTGGCCCAGCGATTAAGTCAAGCGATTGATTTAATTTGTTGGCGCCCGCTCGCGCCGGCTTCGGTGCCACTTAGCCGGTAATGGGTGACAAAGGTCCCTCGCCCGAAGCTTCCCCGCTCGGTCACGATGGCCTCTTGCGTGCGGGAACGCGGCGGTGTCGGGACGGTGAATCATTGGTGGGTGCGGGATGTTGTCAGCCAGCCGGGTATCGGCGATCGAGGATTCCGCGTGGTTCCAGTCGAAGTGGTCGCCGTACCTGGTGGCCGACGCCGACTTGCGCATCCGCGCGGTGAACTCCGCCTGCGAACGCGTGTCGGGGCATCCGCGCGAAGAGTTGCTGGGCCACCAGCTGTTCGACGTCTTCCCGGACAACCCGGCCGATCCCGATGCGGACGGCGTGGCCAACGTCTCCGCGTCGGTGGATCTGGTATTCCGCCGTGGGGTCCGGCACTGGATGGGGGTCCAGCGTTACGACCTTCCCGACCGGCAGAACCCGGGCGCGTTCGTCTATCGGGTCTGGACACCGATGAACGACCCGATCAAAGACGGCAAAAAGACCGTCGCCGTGCTGCAGCACGCCCAGGACGTCACCCGCGTCGTACCGCCGACGCCGGAAGAGCGCGCGTATCCGAAACTCTTCGAGTTGAGGAGGGCGGCGGAAGTGCTCGGGCGTCAGTTCCCCGACCTGCCCAGCGAAGCGGTGCTCGGTGTGCTGGCACATTCCCACAGCGTGGTCATGGAAAGCGTTGGCGCGCAAGATTTCGAACGCGCCGAGGCGCTGGCCAGGCTTCGCCTGGAAACCCACGCCGGGCATCCGGCGGAAGAGTCCTGACGCCGCGGCTACTTGCGGGAACGGATCGCCTTGCCGGCGGACGTCCCACCGTCTACCGGCAGCACGGTTCCGGTTACGTAACGGGAACGATCGGTGGCGAAGTACAACGCCGCCTCGGCGACGTCGTCGGGTGTGCCCTCGCGCTTCAGGGGCCGGTCCTCGCGCATCGTCTCGCGCACCCGGGCTTCGAAGCGCTCCAGCTCGGCCGGATCCATGTCGGCCGCCGACGACGCCAGGATCGGCGTCGGGATGTTTCCCGGCGCGATGGCGTTGACCCGAATCTCGTAGCGCGCCAGTTCGATTGCGGCGGACTTGGTGAACTGGATGACCGCGGCCTTCGACGCGCGGTAGATCATCACCCCGCCGCCCGCCTGGATCCCACCGATCGACGTCAGGTTGATGATCGATCCGCCACCGCTTTCGGCCATGTGCCGAGCGGCATCTCGCGTGCCGGCCATCACCCCGAGAACGTTGACCCCCATCACCCGGTGGAAGTCGGCCAGGTCGTCGTCCAGCAGCCGGCGCAGCGGGCTCGAGATTCCGGCGTTGTTCACCATGATGTGCAGGCCACCGAACGTCTCGACCGTCGCGGCGACCAGCGCCGCGACCTGGGCGGGATCGGAGACGTCGGTTCGCCGAAACAGGGCGGCGGCGCCCGATGCGGCGGCCAGCTGCTCTCCCCTCTCGGCCTCGACATCGGCGATGACGACCCGCGCCCCCTCGGCGACAAACCGTTCCACGATTCCGCGACCGATGCCGGAGGCGCCGCCGGTCACGACGGCGACCTTGCCTTCCAATTCGTTGACCACCCGACGAGTTAATCCGCGCCGACCGCGTTAAGTCAAGCAGTTGATTTAAGCGGGCCCGGGCCGATCGGTAGGCCCCAAGGGGTTTCGCTCGCCCCACACACCCGCCATGCTGGGAGCGCCAGTTCATCGGGAAACTCGGGAGGAAGCTCATGAAGGTTCTGGTCGTCGGGGGTAGCGGACTCATCGGATCACAGGTTGTCGCCCAGCTCACCGAGCTGGGACACGAGGCCATCCCCGCCTCGCCGAGCTCGGGGGTCAACACCATCACCGGGGAAGGCCTCGCCGGTGCCCTCGCCGGCGTCGACACCGTTGTGGACGTCTCCAACTCGCCGTCCTGGGCCGACGACGATGTCCTGAACTTCTTCACCACCTCCACCCGCAACCTCCTCGACGCGGAGCGGACCGCCAACGCGCGGCACCACGTCGCGCTCTCGATCGTGGGGGCCGACCGGGCGGCAGAAAGCGGCTACATGCGGGCGAAAGTGGCCCAGGAAAAAGAGATAGTGGAATCGGGATTCCCGTATTCGATCGTGCGGGCGACTCAGTTCTTCGAATTCGTTGGCGGCATTGCTGATTCGATGGCCGACGGCGACACGGTCCGCGCCCCGCATGGCGCTTTCCAGCCCATCGCCGCCGCGGACGTCGCCACGGCCGTCACCCGCGCCGCGGCCGGGAACCCGGTCAACGGCGTAATCAATATCGCCGGGCCGGAAAAGCAGGGTATGGATGACTTCATCCGGGCCCGGTTCGCGGCCACCGGCGACGATCGCCAGGTGATCACCGACGACGGTGTCCGCTATTACGGCGCGTTGCTCGACGATCGCAGCATCGTTCCGGTCGACGGCGAAGACGCGACGATCTACCCGACCACGTTCAGCGATTGGTTGGCCGGGGTGTCGTAGCGGCGCCAAGTAGCCGACCGCCGTTGCGACATCAACCCCGGCGGTAGTTGCGCTGAGCCCTCCGGCCGAGCACGGTATAAGACGCCGAAGATCGATGACGACGAGGAGCGGTGATGCCTGTGCCCCCCACGAGCGATGTCACCGCCCCAAGCGCGCAGCTGACCAGGCGCGGATTCATGGCGGCCGGCATCGCCGGCGGGTTGGCGCTGGCGGCGTGCAGTCAGTCCAAGCCCGCGCCGTCGGCCAATGCCCAGTTGGCCGCCGCCATCGACGCGGCGGAGGCCGCCCGGCCCCACAGCGGCCGGACCGTCACCGCCAGCCTGACCGCCCAGCAGGTCCAGGTGGACCTGGGTGGGCCCGTTGTCCGTACGTTCGCCTACGGCAACACCATCCCGGGCTCACCGATCCGGGCGCGAATCGGCGACGAGCTGGTGGTCACGGTGTCGAATCGGCTCGACCATCCGACATCGGTGCACTGGCACGGCGTCGCGCTGCGCAACGACATGGACGGCGCCGCGCCCGCCACGCCGAACATCCCCGCCGGCCAGGACTTCACCTACCGCTTCTCCGTCCCGAATTCGGGGACCTACTGGGCCCATCCGCACACCGGCCTGGACGCGGACATGGGCCTGTACCTCCCGGTTATCGTCGACGACCCGACCGAGGGCAACTATGACGCCGAATGGATTGTGGTCCTTGATGATTGGACCGACGGAATCGGAAAGTCTCCGCAGCAGCTCTACACCGAACTGACCAGCCCGAACAAGCCCAGCATGCCAAGCGGTCCCCCGACCACGACCACAACGCCACCCACCACGTCGACGACCTCGACCACCAGCGAGACCCCGACGACAACGTCGAGCAGTGAGACTTCGACGACACCGACCGGCTCGCCGAGTCCCGCCCCGATGCCGGAGGGGAACGTCGGTAAGAGCGATCTGCTCGGTGGCGACGCGGGCGATATCGCCTACCCCTACTATCTGGTCAACGGGCGAATTCCCGCCGCTCCCATGACCTTCAACGCAAAGCCGGGCCAGCGCATCCGGATCCGATTCATCAACACCGGCTCCGACACCGCGTTTCGCGTCGCGTTGGCCGGTCATTCGATGACGGTCACCCACACCGACGGATACCCCGTGGTGCCGGTCCAGGTCGACGCCCTGCTCATCGGCATGGCCGAACGCTACGACGTCGTGGTGACCGCCGCGGACGGCGTCTTCCCGCTGGTCGCCTTGGCGGAGGGCAAGAACGCACTGGCGCGCGCGCTGCTGTCGACCGGGTCCGGCAGCGCGCCGGACCCGGGATTCCAGCCGCCCGAGCTGAACCGGCGAGTGGGCACGATTGAGATGTTCACCGCGACAACACCGGTCAACCTGGGCCGGCCGCAACCCGGCCTCAACCTTCCGGTCGTGCTGGGCGGCAACATGGTCCAATACAACTGGACTATCAATGGAAAGCCTTACAGCAACACCGAACCCCTGCACGTCCGGGAGGGCGAACGGCCCACCATCACGTTCGACAACCCCACCATGATGTATCACCCGATCCACCTGCACGGGCACACCTTCCAACTGATCAAGGCCGACGGCAGCCCCGGTGCGCGCAAGGACACCCTGATGGTGCTGCCTAAGCAGAAGCTGCTCGCCGTTCTGGTGGCCGACAACCCGGGCCTGTGGGTGTTGCACTGCCACAACACCTATCACCAGGAGGCCGGCATGCAGACCCGGCTGGACTACGTGTTCTAGCAGATCAGGCGTCGGCCAGAAAATTCAGCAACAACTCGTTGAGCACCGACGACTGCTCGATCTGCGGGCAGTGGCCCGCCCGGTCGACCACCACCGAGCGGGCGCCGTCGATCTGCCCGGCGATCTGCGCGGCCCAGCCGGAGGGAAGGAGCTTGTCGTCGCCCCCCTCGACGACCAGCGTCGGCACCGTGATGCGCTCGTACGCCCGG
>NZ_LZIZ01000034.1:0-29964 GCF_001666915.1 Mycobacterium sp. E3339
GCAACCTGTTCGTCGCGGTCGGGCAGCTCGTCGTCGATCTCTTCCAGCGCGTGCAGCGCGCGGCCGACCAGGCGATGGCGCGCCTCGCCTACGAAGGCGCCGCCGACCTTTACGACCGCGCGCCGGCAGTATTCGACCGCCTTTGCCGCGTTGCCCGCCCACGCGCATTCGAAGTAGTGGTAGGCCAATTCGGCGAGCAGCTCGTCGTCGGCGCCCGGTTGGTCCTCCAATGTGGTGGCGATGCGCTGGTGCAACCGCATGCGCCGCACCGACGGCAATTCGGCGAGCAGCGACTGGCGGACGATCGCGTGGTTGAACCGGTAGCGGCCCCCGGCCTCTTCGATGACGATGCCCGCCTTGCACGCCTCGTCGAAAGCGTCGACCAGGTCGTCTCCCACCACGCGTTCCACTAGTTCCAGTGCGAACCGGCTTCCGACCACGGCGGCCGCGGCCAGCGCCTTGTTCGCCTCGGCCGGCAGCCGCGACAGGCGCCGACTCACCGCCTCGCGCACCCCCTGCGGCAGCGTGCTCTGGTCCCACCGGCCGCCGCTCTCATCGACATGGCGCAACGCCTCGATCAGGAAAAACGGATTGCCGCCCGTGACGGAAGCCAACGCTCGAGCCAATTCTTCGTCGTTGTAACCCGCCTCCGCGACATAGGCCGTCACGTCCTCCTCGTCGAGGCCGCTGAGCGCCAAGCGGTTCGCCGTGCCGTCGCGATGGAGGTCGGCGAGCATCGCCGCCAGGGGATGGGAGCGGTCGAGGTCCGTGCTGCGGTAGGTGCCGATGATCTGCACGCGCGCGTGTTCGCCGAAACGCAGCAGATGCCGCAACAACAGCAGCGTTGGTTTGGCCGCCCAATGCAGGTCGTCGAGGATCAGCACGACCGGCGCGCTCGCCGAGGCCATCGCCAACAGTCCGACCACGGCGTCGAAGAGCGCATAGCGTTCGGTGTCCGGGTCGGCGCGAGTCGGCGCGGACACGTCGGGAAGGACGTCGATCAGCCCGGGAACCAGTGTCAGCAAGGCTTCCACACCCCGCAGCCCGCGAAGCGCGCCCGCGCCCAAGCACGGCACCAACGACCGCAGGGCCTCCGCGAACGGCTGGTACGGCGCACCGAGGTCCTCGTCGCACCGGCCGTAAATGACCAGGGCGCCTTGGTCGTAAGCCTGCCGGGACCATTCGCCGGCCAGCCGCGTCTTGCCGACCCCCGGTTCGCCGGCGATCAGCATGGCGTTGGTGCCGCCGGCGAGTGCGGTGTGCCATGCGGTCGACAATCGCTCGAGCTCGTCGCCGCGCCCGACGAACGGCCCGCGGCCGCCGAGCACCGCGGGCAGGCTGGGTCGTTCCAGAGGCGCTTCGGTCGGGGCGTCCTCGCCAGGCTCCTCGGCGGCGTGCAGCCGGAGCTCGAAAACGTGTTCCGGACGCGCGAGGTTGCGCAGCTGGCGGGTTCCCAGGTCGGCGAGCACCACGTCATCGGGCAGGGAGTCGATGACGAGCTCCGCGGTCGCACCGGAGCACAGGATCTGGCCGCCGGCGGCCAGCGACCTCAGGCGGGCGGCGCGATTGACCGCGCGGCCGAAGTAGTCGCCGTCGCGAAGCTCGACCTCCCCGGTGTGCAGGGCCACGCGAATTCGCATGGGCTCCCGTAGCGCCCACGGCTCGTGGACGATCGCATCCTGGAGCTCGATCGCCGCGGCCGCGGCCGCCGACGGCCGCTCGAAAACCGAGAACGTGGCGTCGCCCTCGCCGCGGGTCTTGATCAGCCGCCCTCCCCGGGAGGTGACGACCTGCTCGACGAGCTCGTCGTGTCGGGCCAGCGCCACCGCCATGGCCTGGGCGTCGGCCTCCCACGCGGCCGTGGAGCCTTCGATGTCGGTCAACAGGAACGTCACAGCCCGCGTCACCGACGAGAACTGTTGTGCCGCAGGCGTTTCCAGCGCAGAATCCTGCGCGACGATCGCGGCCTCCAGCCGGCGAAGCTCCGGTCCGGGGTCCACCCCCAGTTCGTCGGCGAGCAGCGCTCGCGCACGCTGATAGGCGCCCAGCGCTTCGCCTTGCCGGCCGGCGCGGTAGAGCGCGAGCATCAGCTGGCCCCAGCGCCGCTCGCGTAGCGGCGCGTCGGCCACCGCCGCTTCGAGCTCGCCGATGATCTCCGCGGCCCGGCCCGTCGCCAGCAGCGCATCGGCCCGATCCTCCACCAGGGCGGCGTGGCCCTCGATCCACCGCGTCTTCTCCGAGGTTCCTCGCCGGCCGTCGGGCAGCTCGGGCGTTCCCCGCCACAGGGCGAGCGCCTCCTCGAAGCGGGCCACCGCCTGGCTGTGATCACCGGCCGCGGCGGCGTCGCGTCCCAGCCGGGCCGCCGACTTGTAACGCGCGGCGTCCACCTGCGTCTCGGCCAGGGTCCAACCCGCGCCCGCCGTCAGCACGAAGCCGTCGCCCAGGGTGCGCCGCAGCGAGGAGATGTGGGTTTGCAGGGCCTTGGCCGCAGTGCGTGGCGGATCCTCGCCCCAGAGCAGTTCGACCAGCGTCTCGGCCGCGACGACCGAACCACCGTGCAGCCCGAGCATCGCAAGGATCGCGCGAGGCTTGGCGCCCGGGATGGCGACGGGCGCCCCGCCTTGCCGGACCTGGAGAGGCCCCAAAACCCCCAGTTCCACCGATGGAAGGTTACTCACATCGACCATCGTCGGTGGGCCAATTCAATGCATGGTCAAGATCGAGTAAAGCCCCGATCCAAGCCCAACGACCCCGCGCCCGTATGCGTAGCGAATATCAACAGTTAGGTTTGTATCCATGGGCAATGAAGGGGGAGGTGGATCGGCGTTCACCTGGCAGGGCCGGCGCGACATGGTGAGCCAGATCCATGAGCAGCTCGACGAGCTGGTGGAAGCCCGCGACCAGATGGAACAACTGGTGCGGGTCATCAGCGAGATCGGCTCTGACCTCGACCTGGACGTGACGCTGCACCGAATCGTCAAAGGGGCGATGGAGCTGACCGGCTGCCGTTACGCCGCCCTGGGCATCCGCGCACCGGACGGTCTCCTGACCTCGTTCGTTTGCGCGGGCATCGACGACCTCACGGCGCGCCAGCTCGGCGACCTGCCCATTGGGGACGGCCTGCGCCTGGCGGATGTGAGCGCGCATCCGCAGGCCGGCGCGCTGCAGGCCCACGATCCGCCGGTGCGGGCGCTCCTGGGAATACCCATCACGGTGCGCGGCGCCGACTTCGGCAGCCTCTACCTGGCCGACGACCGCGCCGGACGCGTCTTCTCGGACTCCCAGGCCGCCGCGGTGCGGGCCTTGGCGACCGCCGCGGCGGCGGCCGTCGACAACGCGCGGCTGTTCGAGCGAGAACGCGAATCGGCGAAATGGACGAAGGCCAGCCGCGAGATCACGACCGCGCTGCTGTCCGGCGACCCTCAGACCGGTCCGCTACAGCTCATCGTGAACCGGGCGCTGGAGTTGGCCGACGCCGAACAGGCGATCTTGCTGGTTCCCAAGGAGCCCGACGTGCCCGCCGACGAGGTCGACACCCTGGTCGTGGCCGCCACGGCGGGCCGGTACTCCTCGGAGGTCATCGGGCGCCAGGTGCCGATGGACGGCTCCACCACGGGCGGTGTGGCGCGGCGTGGCCTGCCCTTGATCACCGACTCCTTCCAATACCCGATCGAAGGTTTCACCGACGTGGGTGAACGCTCGGCGATCGTCATGCCGCTGATCGCCGACGGCGCGGTGCTCGGCGTGATCGCCGTCGCCCGCGACCAGCAGTCGCCCTTCGGCAACGATTACCTCGAGCTCGTCAGCGACTTCGCCCGGCACGCGGCGATCGCCCTGGCGCTGGCGGCGGGCCGCGAGCACGCGCTCAACCAGGAACTCGCCCAGGCGGACACCGTGGAGAACGCGATCAACGCAGCGGCCGAGGAACTGCGCCGACTGTGGCGGGCCCGCCGCGTCCTGGCCGTCACCTTCCCGACCAACAGCTCCGCCTCCGGACCCGCCTTTGGCGCACCGCACGTCGTCTCCGTCGGCGAGCCCACCCAGTGGGACGACCTGCCGCCGCACACCCAACAGATGCTCAGCTCGTTGCGCGAGGGTGACCTGCTGACCCCTAGCGCCGGCGAGTCCGGCACGGCGGGCATCGCGCTGCAACACCCCGAGGGGGTGCTCGTCGTCTGGATCGATCTGGCCGAGCGGCGGCCGTTCACCCTCGAGGACCAGACGTTGCTCACGGTGCTGGCCGGCCGCCTGGGCCAGGGCCTGCAGCGGGTTCATCAGGTCGACCAGCAGCGCGAAACGGCGCTGGCGCTACAGCATGCCATTCTGGGGCCGGCTGATCTGCCGCACGGGTTCGCGGTGCGCTATCAGGCGGCCAGCCGGCCGCTCCAGGTCGGCGGTGACTGGTACGACATCGTCGACCTCGAGGACGGGCGCATCGCAATGGTCGTCGGTGACTGCGTGGGGCACGGCCTCGCCGCCGCCACCGTGATGGGTCAGGTGCGCAGCGCTTGCCGCGCACTCCTGTTCGAAAACCCAAGTCCCGGAGCCGCTCTCGCCGGGTTGGACCGCTTCGCCGCGCGGCTGCCCGGCGCCCAGTGCACCACCGCCGTGTGCGCGGTGCTCAACCCCGAAACCGGTGAACTCGTGTATTCGAGCGCCGGGCATCCGCCGCCGATCCTGGTCCACGCGGACGGCACCACCCAGATGCTTGACGAGGGCCACACCATCGCGTTGGGGGTACGAGCCGACTGGACCCGCCCCGAGGCCCGGGTCACCATGCCGGCCCGCGCGACCCTGCTGCTTTACACCGACGGGTTGGTCGAGCGTCGCCGCACCGCGCTGGGGCAGGGCATCTCCCGCGCCGCCGCGCTCGTGCAGGAGGGACGCGCGGCCACCCTCGACGAGTTGGCGAACCAGATCATGTCCGGCCTGGCCCCCAGCGAGGGCTATCAGGACGACGTCGTCCTGTTGCTCTATCGCCATCCCGCACCGCTGGAGCTGACCTTTCCCGCCGACGTCAGCCACCTCGCTCCGGCGAGAACCGCGTTGCGCAGTTGGTTGACGCGGACCCGGTTGGACCCGGAACAGGCGATGAACGTGCTGGTGGCAGCGGGGGAGGCCGTCGCCAACGCGATCGAGCACGGCCATCGCGACAAGCCCGAGGGCACGGTCAGCCTGGGTGCGACCGCGCTCGGCGACCGGGTGCAGCTGACCATCACCGACACCGGCTCGTGGAAGCCCCCGCAACCCGCTAGTTACCCGCACCGCGGGCGGGGTATAGCCCTCATGCGAGGGCTCATGCATGACGTCACCATCAGCCCCGACGCCGCCGGAACCACGGTTCACCTATCCGCGAGGATCACATGATGCCCACGTCGCTCACGCTCGACACCGCGCGCCGCACCGACGGGGAACTGATGCTGGTCGCCGCGGGGGAGATCGACCTGAGCAACGTCGACGCGTTCAATCAAGCCCTCACAACCGCGAGCACCGAGGCCGCCAGCGGCGGGCCGCTCACGGTTGACCTCAGCGAAGTCGAGTACCTCGACAGCGCGGCCATCAACTTGCTGTTCACCCACGCGAACCACATCAACCTCATCGCGCACCCGATGCTGATGCCCATCCTGACCATCAGCGGCCTGACCGAACTGGTCGCCGTCGAGCCCGCCGCGGCGGGCTGATCACAAAACCGTTGGCCCTCAGGCGTTTTCGGCGATCCAGGTGCTGGTGAAGCGCTGCAAGGCCGGGATGCTCTGAGCCAAGTCGGATTCCATCGACTTCTCGAGTTTGCGGCCCAACAACGGGATCTTCACCGCCACCTCCACGGCGAAGCGCAATTTCGCGCCGTCACCCGCGGGCGCCATCCACGCCTCGGCGCGGCCCGACCCGATCCCGCCGGAAGTCACGACGTTGATCTGCCCGCGAACCTCGCCGTCACCGACCGATCGCCACGTCTCGCTGGAAACGATCTTCAGATCGCCGGGGACGGCTTTGGCCAACAGCGCCGGCAGCACCTGACGGGCCACATGCTGGGTGGCGCGGACGGACACCGTGCCGTCGGTGTCCACGCTCAGCGCGTCCAGCGTGATCGGCGCGTTGCTCACTTTGAGCCGGGCTGCCCAATAATCTTCGCGCCCGAACGTCGCGTGAATCTGCTCCACGCTGGCGGGCGACTCGATGTGGATATCGAAGCGACGCGACATGGCACCGATTCTTACAAAGGGGAGCCCGCCCGCGGCGCCCGCCCGTCGCATCCGATGTTTCGAACGTACGTGCGATGGTTATCCCTCGTCGCGGAGGTGAATGGGATGACTGATGATATGCGGCAGGCGCCGAGCGAAAACCCCGAGAAGGACACGTCGCAGTGGGTCACCGGCGACGAGCCGATGACCGGGCCGCAGCGCAGCTACGTGCACACGCTGGCCCAGGAGGCCGGGCGCGATGTTCCCGACGATCTGACGAAGGCGCAGGCGTCGGAGCTCATCGACGAATTGCAGCAACAGACCGGGCGCGGCAACTGATCAGGGGGCGGGCCGGCCGCCGATCGTGGGTCGGTCCGCCTTGCGGCCCAGGTCGCCGAATCTGACGCTGACGCGCTGAAAACCCTTGACCCGCTCGGCCTTTGCCTTCTTGGTGTAGGTCTTGCGATCGGCCGGTGTGAGTTCCACGTCATCGGTGAACGGCGTGAGCAACGCCCGCGGGTAAAGCCGTTCCACCAGAACGACATTGATCTCGGCGCACAGTACCAGCGTGGACGACACCAGGAAAAGGAAGGCCAAAAGCCCCAGCACCAAGGCGAAGACGCTGTTGGTTGCGCTCGCCGATTTCACCGTGTGCCGAATGTAGCCGGCACCGCCCCACTGCAAGATCTGCCAGATCACGGCCGCCGCAAGCGCTCCAGGCAACACCTGGCGGTAGGTGAGGTTGCGCGCGGTGGTCACGCGAAACGCCACCAGGCAGATCGCCGCATTGATCGCGATGGCCACCAGCGCGACGCCGATCTTGCCGAACACCCCCAGCGTGCTGGTGGCCTGGCCGGCCGCGGACAGGACGGTGGCGGCGACGGCCGCCGAGCCGAGGACCAGCAACAGCATCAGGCTGCGCAGCCGCGAACGGAAGGGGTCGGGACGCTTGTTCCTCGGGACGGCCCATACCGAGTCCATCGCGTTCTGTACGGCCTGACCGACGCCCAGGCCGCCGTAGAGCGCGCCCGCAATGCCGACGACCACGGCGACGGTCCCTCCGCTGAGCCCTGCGGGTTGATGCAGCTGGTCGCCGATGACCGGGAATTGGCTCAGCGTGCTGTGCAATACCTGGTCCTGCAGGTCGGGGCGGCCGGCGAGCAGCACCCCAAGACCGGTGGTCAGCAGCAGCAGCATCGGGAACAGCGAGACGAAGGCGTAGTAGGTGATCAAGGCGGACAGGTAGCCGCCCTGGTCGTCCATGTATTTGTAGAAGACCGCGATCACGACGCCCGCGGCGCGGTTTCGTCGCTGCAGCCTGTCCAGCCAGCCGACCATCTCGTGCTCACTTCGTTGCTACGAAAAGCGGATACCCCCCGATGGGATTGCCAGGTGATACCCGCATTCGGCGACGATCAATCGCGGGTCGCTCGCGGGCGGGGTTCCCATGCCAGGATGGGGTGATGGCCGACGATGTGATGCAGTCCGAACGCGAATTCAACGAGCGCAACATCGAGGAGTTCCGCCGCAACGGCGGCAAGGTGGGCGGGCAGTTCGAGGGCTTCCCGTTGCTGTTGTTGACCTCGACCGGTGCGCGCTCCGGTGAGCAGCGGGTCAACCTCATCGGCTACTTCGATATCGACGGCAAGATTTATGTCATCGGTTCCGCCGCGGGCCGGGACAAGAATCCCGCGTGGGTGCACAACATCCGCGCCAACCCGCGGGTGAGCGTAGAGATCGGTTCGCAACCCCCACGGCCGGCCACCGCGTGCGAATTGCCGCGCGACGAAAGGGATTCCGTCTACCGGACCGTCGTCGAACGCGCGCCGGGGTTCGGCGAGTACGAGCAGCGCACCGACCGGGTCATCCCGGTCTTCGAATTGGTTACCGAATAACCGCACCCCCAGGGGAGGCGACCCACATGACAACCGCCGCGAGGAAGCATCTGGTCCGGCGTTGGGCGTCTGGCGCCTTCGCGTGCACTTTGGCGATGCTGCCGGCAATCACGATTTCCGCGCCGGCGATTGGCCGCGCCGACCCCGTTTGCCCGCCCGGGTTCGTGTGGAGCGGGTTTTTGAATCAATGCGTGGTATGGGTCCCCTCCGCGAACGGGCCGGCTGCGCCCGTGGGGCCCCGCGGGCCCGGCGGCCCGGGGCTACCTACCGATCCCTGTCCCCGTTCGGGCGCAACGGCCCAATCCCGCGGTCACCGTGTCGAGCTGCCGCAAAATTCCGGGGAACTCGGGACCCCTCGCGGTCGTTATGGTTGCTAAGTAACGCTGCGACTCGAGGGGAATACAGGCGCATGCCACGCACAGACAACGACACCTGGGATCTGGCCACCAGTGTGGGCGCGACCGCCACGATGGTGGCCGCGGCCCGAGCGATTGCGACCAAGGCCGACAACCCGCTGATCGACGACCGGTTCGCCGAACCGCTGGTTCGCGCGGTCGGCGTGGACTTCTTCACCCGGTGGGTCGACGGCGACCTTGATGCCGCCGACGTCGACGACCACGAATCCGGCTGGAAGCTCGAGCACATGCCGGTGGCGATGGCCGCCCGCACCCGGTTCTTCGATGCCTTCTTCCAGGACGCCGCGCGGGCCGGGATTCGCCAGGCCGTAATTTTGGCCTCCGGCCTCGACGCCCGCGCCTACCGATTGGCGTGGCCCGCCGACATGACGGTCTTCGAGATCGACCAGCCCGAGGTGATCGAGTTCAAGACCTCCACCCTGGCGAAGCTGGGCGCCGCCCCGCGGGCCGACCTTCGTACGGTCGCCATCGATCTGCGAAGTGACTGGACGAAGGCGTTGGTGGACGCCGGTTTTGACACGACGCGCCCGACCGCCTGGATCGCGGAGGGCCTCTTCGGGTACCTCCCGCCCGACGCTCAGGACCGCTTGCTGGACAACATCTCCGCGCTCAGTGCGGAGGGCAGCAGGCTCGCCGTCGAGGCGATCCCGAACCGCCCGCAGCAAGACGTGGACAAGGCCCGGGAAATGATGCGCCGGGCCACCGCCAAGTGGCGCGACCACGGCTTCGAACTCGATTGGGAGGAGCTGGGTTTCGAGGGTGAGCGCAACGACGTCGCCGACTACTTGAACAATCTCGGCTGGCAGACGGTCGGCACCCAGATGAGCGAGTTGCTGGCCGGCAGTGGGCTTGCGGCGATTCCACAGACCAATGACTCGGTCTCGGTCGCCGACACCGTCTACTACAGCTCGAGCAAATGACGGCACCGAGCCGTCGGGGACTCAACGACGCCGTCACGCGGCTGTGGAGCTTTCTGGCCCCGGCGTACGACCTGCCGGTCCTGCAGCGCTGGGTTTACCGTCCGCCGCACGACGAGGTGATCGCGCAGCTGCGCGCCCACCGCGCCCGCAAGATCGCCGATATCGCCTGCGGTACGGGAGTCCTCAGCGATCGGATCGCCCGCGAATTGCAGCCTGACGAGATTTATGGCATCGACATGTCCGAGGGCATGCTCGACCAGGCGCGTGCCAGAACTGATCGGGTGCAATGGATTCGCGGGCCGGCCGAGCAGCTGCCCTTCGACGACGGGGCGCTCGATGCGGTGGTGACCACTTCGGCGTTCCACTTCTTCGACCAGCCCGCGGCCCTGCGCGAATTCCACCGCGTGCTGGCGCCCGGCGGGATGGTGGCCGTTTCGGCCCTGAGCGCGCGCCAACAGCTGTTGCAGGCGCCGTCGGCCAGCAGATGGAAGCCGCAGCACAATGCGTCGCCGGCGGAGATGCGTGCCATGTTCGAAGCCGCCGGTTTCGTGATCAGCGATCAGCACCGCATCCCGCGGCCGGCCTGGACGCGAATCATTTCCGACCTCATCACCGTCGGCACCAAGACCGGCTAACGCGCTGTACGCCTGTGCCGCAACGGGTTACCCCGGCGATCCGCGGGAAAGCGACGGCGCCCGCCTCGCCTGGTGGCGAAGCGGGCGCCGCGCTTAATGTTCTTTACAGCGGAATCCAGACTCCAAAGAACCAGAATCCCCACTGGTTGAATCCGGGATCCCACACCGGGGTCTCCTGGTAGCCCCAGTAGTTGATCGGGCCGTATCCCCAATGCCCACCGGGCGGGGGGAGCGGCCGGTCCCACGCGGGCCGCGGCGGCTCACCGGGTCCCCACGGGGCCGGTCCGTCGCCCCACGGCGCCCCGCGGAAGTAACCGCGCTGGGGATCTCCGTGCCAGGGACCGCCCGGCCCACCGGGACCGCCGGGATGGTCGGGCCCACCGGGACCGCCTGGGCCGCCCGGACCGCCGGGATGGTCGGGCCCACCGGGACCGCCTGGGCCGCCCGGACCGCCGGGATGATCGGGTCCGCCTGGGCCACCGGGTCCGCCCGGGTGACCGGGGCCGCCGGGCCCGCCCGGCCCGCCGGGCCCACCCGGCCCGCCGGGACCGCCAGGGCCACCGGGACCGCCCGGATCACCGGGTGCGTTCGGCGGATGGATACCGTCCGGGGCAGGCCCGCCATGATTACCGGCCGGCCCGGGCGGCGGCGCGCCTGGAGCGGCGTTGGCCGCGGCCGCGCCCATGCCCAGCGCGGCAGCGCTAAGGGCACCGGCGACGGTTATTCCCCCAAGTATTTGCTTGAATCTCATAGTCCTTCACCTGTCTAGCGATTAGTGAATTCCTCGGAATCCCCCCTTACACAGACCGACCATAGATAGCTTCCCTATGGATCGGCTGTGCGAGGCCCATGCGGAGCGTTGGCGCACGCCGCGGCGCGGAAAATGAGGGGCGCCTGCCGGTTTGGCAAGGCTATGTTTGCTAGTCGGGCCGGTTTTCGACGTATATTGTTGCCGCCGTGTCGACTCCGTCACATCCCGCCGAACCACACGTGGGTTCGGTGTCGTCCAAGCTGAATTGGCTGCGTGCCGGGGTCCTTGGCGCCAACGATGGAATCGTGTCCACGGCGGGCATCGTGGTGGGCGTCGCGGCGGCGACGGTGGAACGCGCTCCGGTGTTGACCGCCGGCACCGCCGGACTGGTCGCCGGGGCGGTGTCGATGGCGTTGGGCGAGTACGTGTCGGTCAGTACCCAGCGCGACACGGAGAAGGCGCTGCTGCACAAGGAGCGCAAAGAGCTGCGCGACGACCCGGCCGCCGAATTGGACGAGCTCGCCGCCCTGTATGAGGCGAAAGGCCTTACCGCCGCGACCGCCCGCACGGTCGCCGAGGAACTCACCGACCACAACCCGCTCCTCGCCCACGCCGAGGTCGAACTCGGTATCAATCCCGAGGAGCTGACCAACCCCTGGCAGGCGGCGTCGTCCTCGGCTCTGTCCTTCGCGATCGGCGCCTTATTGCCGTTGATCGCCATCTTGGCCCCACCCGCATCCTGGAGAATCCCGGTCACCGTCGCGGCGGTACTCCTGGCGCTGGTGATCACCGGGGCGGTGTCGGCAGGGTTGGGCGGCGCGCCCAAAGGGCCCGCGGTGCTTCGCAACGTCATCGGAGGCGGCCTCGCGTTGGCGATCACCTACGTGATCGGCCATTTGGTGGGCGCGGCGATCACCTGACGCCGTCCGGCCCCGCGGCACTGGAACTCGAACTGTAATATCAACTGTTGCCATCCTCACCCTGAGGGTCCCAACGCCGGGCGGAGCGTCGCGCATTGACCGAAACGAATTTCGTGCCGGAAGACGTCGACTGGGCGCCGTCCACGCCGTACTTCTCCCGCGACGAAAGCCGTTTCGTGCCAAACCCGATCGGGCGCGGCGGGTGGGGCCCGTCGCTCAGCGGGCATGTGGTCGGCGGCCTGCTGGGCTGGGCGGTCGAAACCGCGGTCGACGACCCGCAACTGCAACCCGCCCGGCTGACCGTCGACCTTCCCGCGCCTGCCGCCCTGGAACCCATCGAGGTAAGCACCACCGTGCATCACGACCGTCGACGGCTGCGGCTCGTCGAGGCCGTCCTCAGTCAGCGGGGCGTGCCAATCGCGCGGGGCAGTGCGCTGTTCCTGCGGCGGGGCCTCCAGCCCGAAGGGGACGTGTGGTCGCCCGCCCCGCACATGCCACCGCTGCCCATCGAGGACGGCGCCCAACCCACGCTCTTCATGCGCACCTACGGTTGGGGCACCGAACTGCAGAATCGCGACCCCGATTGGGCCGACACCTCAGGGCCGAAATACACGTGGCTGTATGAGTCGCGCGCGCTCATCGAGGGCGAACCGCTCAGCGCTTTCACCCGCGCGGCGATGGCGGCAGATATCACGGCATCCCTTGCCAATTGGGGCACCAACGGCCTGCAATTCATCAACGCCGACTACACGCTGACGCTGAGCCGGCTGCCCGAGGGGCCGCACATCGGCATGGCATCCCTGACGCACTACAGCCATGACGGGGTGGCCACCGGATCGGCGGTGCTGGTCGACGGCAAGGGCCCCATCGGCAGTGCGGTGTCGGTCGCGATAGCGCACTCCGGGTTCCGCCCGGCACACGTCAAGCGCACGAGCGAATGAGCGGCCCAGGTGTCACCTACTGGACGTTGATCGCCGAGGCGGCGCGAACGGATTCGCCCCGGCCGCTGCTCGCCGACGACAAGGGGCGCAGCCTGACCGCGCGTCAGTTTCGCGACGCCGCATGCGCGACGGCCGCCGCGCTCGCCGAACGCGGGATACGGGCGGGAACCGTGGTGTCCTGGCAGTTGCCGACCACGCTGGAGACCGCGGTCGTCATGGCGGCGCTGGCCCGGCTTGGTGCCGTGCAAAACCCGATCATTCCCATCTTGCGGGAACACGAGGTCGGCTTCATCACCGACCAGCTCTCCTCGGAATATCTGGTGGTGCCGGAACTTTGGCGCGGATTCGATCACGCCGAGCTGGCGCGGACGCTGGCCGCGACCCGCGGCTTCGAAGTCATCACCGTCGACTTGGCGACGCCGCCGGCCGGCGGCGAGCTCCGGCTGCCCCGCGCCGGCGCCGACGATCTCCCGCCACCGCCCGATTCCGACGGCGACGCGCGGTGGGTCTACTACTCGTCGGGAACGACCGCGGCGCCCAAAGGGATTCGCCATTCCGACGCATCGGTGATAGCCGGTGCAACCGGGCTGGTCGGTGCGGTCGGCATCAACGGCAACGACGTCGACCCCATCGCCTTTCCGATCGCGCACATCGGCGGGGCGGTGATGCTGGCGGCCGCGCTGCAGACCGGCATGCGGTTGGCGCTCTTCGAGGTGTTCGATCCGGTGACCACACCGTTTTCCATCGCGGAGCACAACCCGACCTTCCTCGGCACCGCGACCCCCTTTTTCGTCGGTTACCTCGAAGCCCAACGGGCGCACGGGGATCGGCCGCTCTTTCCCCACCTTCGGGGGTGCCTGGCGGGCGGCGCCCCCATCACCGCCGAGCTGGGCCGCCAAATCCGGGAGGCCTTCGGCCTGCCGGGCATCGCGAACGCGTGGGGGCTCACCGAGTTCCCCGTGGCGGCCTCACCGTCGCTCGACGCCACGCCCGAGTCGCTCGACCACACCGTCGGCGCGCCGACACCGGGCGTCAGCGTCCGGGTGGTCGGCGGCGACGAGGCGGAACTGCCCGTCGGGCAGGAGGGCGAGTTGCGGCTCAAGGGGCCGCAATGCTTTCTCGGGTACGCGGATGCCGCGCTGGACGCCGACGCGTTCGACCGGGATGGCTGGCTGCGCACGGGCGACCTCGGCCTGGTCGATGCGGACGGCAACGTGCGGGTGACCGGCCGCATCAAGGACGCGATCATTCGCAACGCCGAAAACGTCTCGGCCCTCGAAGTCGAGAACGTGCTCGCCACCCATCCCGCGGTCGCCGACGTCGCGGTCATCGGCGTTCCGGACCCGCGCACCGGTGAGCGCGTCTGCGCGGTGGTGGTGCCCGCATCGGCCGCAGAGGTGTCGTTGGAATTGCTGGTGCGGCACTGCCATTCAAACAAGCTGAGCCGCTACAAGCATCCCGAGCGCCTGGTGATCGTCGATGCGCTGCCGCGCAACCAGTTCGGCAAGGTCATCAAGAAAGACCTCCGCGAAGCCTTCGGGTGATTTCGGTGAGGCCCTCACGAGAACAGGTGGGGGTTCTCGACGATGTATTGCTCGACGGTCAACGCCGCTCGCCCCGTGAGCCTTTCGACGTCGTCGGTGGAGCGATCGTAGCGGCCGGCCCGGTGCAACAACGCCATGGTGGCGAGGTGTTGCTGCAGGTGCGCGGGAAGATTGAGGGGCCTTAGCACCTCGTCGACCCATCTGTCGTGCGGGACATCGGAGCCGGTGATCGGTCGATGCAACGCGCGGGCGTATTGGGCGGCCAGCCCGTCGATGTCGAGGACTTGGGGACCCGTCAGTTCATAGATCTGCCCGATGTGCTGGGCCGGGTCTGATAAGACGGTCGAGACCGCCCGCGCGACATCGCTGGCCGCAATCGGTGACGTCCGGCCCGTGCCGAACGGCAGCATCAACACGTTTCGGTCGCGCAGCGCGGGAGCCGCAAAAAGCGTAAAGATCGGATTGTCAAGGAATGTCGTAGGTCTGACGTGCACGACCGGCACCCCGGACCAATTCAGCACATGCTCGGCCAGGAAGTGCAAGCGATGCTGACGAGACTCGCCCCTACTTGTAAGTGTCATCTGCGAGACGGTCATCTGTGACATGTTCACGACGATCTCGACGGCGCCCGACTCCAATGCCGCCTCGCAGACGACCACCGTGGCCTGCAGGTAGTCGGGAGAGACGCTCATCGAGAAGAACATGCGATCAACGCCGGCCAGGGCGTCGACGACGTTCTGCGGATCGGTGAGGTCACCCACCACCACCTCGGCGCCCATGGCGCGCAACGGATCGGCCCGAGCATCGTCACTGTGCACCAGCGCGCGCACCCGCTCTCCGCGCTGCCGCAGCTGCTCGATCACCAACCGACTCACCCCGGCCGTGCCGCCGCCGGCACCCGTGATCAAGTACAGCGGCCCGGTCACGATCGACGACCGACCACCATTGGGCAACCCCGGCAACTCATCCGCTGCTCCTGCCGATTCCAAGCGGTAAACCAGTGGTCAAAGTGTAGGCCGTAAGTGACGAACGGCGTAGCGTGCAAGATGCGCCAGGGAGCCGGCCCTGCCGGCGTTCGAAACGGAGGCCCGGCATGACGTATGCGGGTAAGGACTATTACCCCGCGTGGTTGGACGAATTGGCCGATGACGTCACCCTCGAGGCCGCGGCGATGGACGGCATCGCGCACGGGGTCGCGGACGTCGGCGCCATCCTGGTGGTGGCTCGTCAGCAATACGAGAATCAGGTGTTCAGCTTCGCCGGGCCCTGCGGCGATTACGGCTTCGTCGAGGACTACACAGCCGATGTCCGGGGGGTGCCCACCAGGGTGGTCGTCTTGGTCACGTACAACGCCGCCGGCCAGACCCAACGCGTGGTGGTCAACCACCGACCCCGCAGCGCGCTGCTGTCCTTCTCGCGCCTGATGCTCGAAAAGTTCGCCGGCACACCGTTAGCCAAACATTGGGAAGGCACTCCGTAATCGCTTTCGCCAGAAGCGCTGACGTCGAGGGATAGAAGGCGCCAATGACCACAGTCCGGGCCGCCGCCGTGCAGATCAGTCCGGTGCTCTACAGTCGCGAAGAAACCGTGAGCAGGGTCGTCGCGAAAATCGACGAATTATCCTGCCGGGGAGTGCAATTCGCGACTTTTCCGGAAACTTTTGTCCCGTACTATCCGTACTTCTCCTTCGTCCAGCGTCCGTTCGAAATGAGTTCCGAGCAGCTGAGATTGATGGGTGAGGCGGTGACGATACCGTCGGCGACGACGACCGCGATAGGCGCAGCCGCCCGCCGGGCGGACATGGTGGTCTCTATAGGGGTCAACGAACGCGCCGGCGGCTCGTTGTTCAACGCGCAGTTGCTCTTCGACGCCGACGGCACCTTGATTCAGCACCGCCGCAAGATCAGCCCGACTTTCCACGAACGGATGATCTGGGGACAAGGCGACGGCAGTGGACTGCGCGCCGTGGACAGCGCGGCCGGTCGCATCGGCCAGTTGGCCTGCTGGGAGCACTACAACCCGCTGGCCCGATTCGCCTTGATCGCCGACGGCGAGCAGATCCACTCGGCCATGTTTCCTGGATGCTTCGGGGGCGAGTTGTTCGCCCACCAGACGGAGATCAGCGTTCGCAACCACGCGCTGGAATCCGGCGCGTTCGTGGTGATCGCGACGGCCTGGCTCGACGCCGATCAACAGGCGAGGATCGCGTCGGACACGGGCGGTCCGGTCGGCCCCATTTCCGGCGGCTGCTTTACCGCGATCATCACGCCGCAGGGCGAGCTGTTGGGCGAACCGCTGCGCTCGGGCGAAGGCGAGGTGATCGGCGATCTGGACTTTTCATTGATCGACAGGCGCAAGGCGCTCATGGATGCGAATGGGCACTACGGCCGTCCCGACGTGCTCAGCCTGCAAATCGATCGCACGCCCAGGGCGCTTGTTCGCACCGATACGGAAGTCGACCCCGAGGCAAGCGACCACGCCGGCGCTTGACTGGCACGGCGCCGCTTCTACAGCCCCTTGGGCGCATCGCGGACGGCCTGCACCGTCGAGGGATCGCCGTCGAACTCGACGTTGGCGGCGCGCCCGACCGAAAACAGCAACAGCTCCTCGGGCGCACCGGTCACCGTGACGGCCGGGCCGCGTCCCGCGGTCAACAGCGTCTTGCCCTCCGGGGTGCGCAACGCGACCCGGCCCGGCACCTTGGCCAGGGTGAGCCGGGCCATCAACGGCAGGGTGCGGCGCAGCCGGGCGCTCAGGTCGGGGTCGAGCGTGCGCGGCTGCCAGCCGGGCTGCGCGCGACGCACATCCTCGTGGTGGATGAACATCTCGGCGACATTGGCCACCGGGTCGAGCAACTTGAACGGCGAGTAGACCGGCGGTCCCGATGCGACCTTGTCGACCAGCTCGTCCCACTCGGCCCGTTCGGCCACCTGGTTCTGCACCTTCTCGGTGTGCGGGGCGAAGAACGGGATCAGGATGCCGGGGGCGGCGTCGGGCCGGTACTCCCGGATGACGAGGTGGGCGGCAAGATCCCGCGTCTTCCACCCCTCACACAAGGTGGGCGCCTCCGGGCCGGCGGCGCGCATGGTTTCGACGAGGGCGGCACGTTCGCGTTGCGCGACAGACATGTGTTCAGGGTAGGACCAGCCCCCGGGCACGGACCATCCGCGTCTTGCGTAAATTTGCATCGTCGTCTCCTGGAGGAAAGTGCAGGCAATCTCATGAACGCGCGTGTCGAGCAGTTGGAGTTTCAGGCCGAGGCCCGGCAACTGCTGGACCTGATGGTCCACTCCGTCTACTCCAACAAGGATTCGTTTCTGCGGGAGCTGATCTCGAACGCTTCCGACGCACTGGACAAGCTGCGGCTGGAAGCCTTCCGCAACAAAGAACTCGACGTGGACACCTCCGACCTGCACATCGAGATCGAGGTCGACAAGAACGCGCGGACGCTCACCATCCGCGACAACGGCATCGGCATGGCCCGCGCCGAGGTGGTGGCGCTGATCGGCACACTGGCCAAGTCCGGCACCGCCGAGCTGCGTCAGCAGCTGAAGGACGCCAAGAACGCCGCAGCCTCCGAGGAACTGATCGGCCAGTTCGGCATCGGCTTCTACTCGAGCTTCATGGTCGCCGACAAGGTCGAGCTGCTCACCCGCAAGGCCGGCGAGAGCGAAGCCACCCGGTGGGAATCCAGCGGCGAGGGCACCTACACCATCGAAGATGTCGACAGCGCTCCCCAGGGGACGTCGGTCACCCTGCACCTCAAGCCCGAGGACGCCGAGGACGAGCTGCACGACTACACGTCCGAATGGAAGATCCGCGGCCTGGTCAAGAAGTACTCCGACTTCATCGCGTGGCCCATCCGGATGGAGGTCGAACGACGGACCCCGGCTGAGGAGGAGGGCGGCGAAGAGACCGTCACGCTCGAAACCGAGACCCTCAACTCGATGAAGGCGCTCTGGGCCCGCCCCAAGGAGGAGGTGTCCGAGGAGGAGTACAAGGAGTTCTACAAGCACATCGCGCACGCCTGGGACGACCCGCTCGAAATCATCGCGATGAAGGCCGAGGGCACCTTCGAATACCAGGCCTTGCTGTTCATCCCGTCCCACGCGCCGTTCGACCTGTTCAACCGCGACGCCCAGACCGGGATCCAGCTCTACGTCAAGCGGGTGTTCATCATGGGCGACTGCGACCAGCTCATGCCCGAGTACCTGCGCTTCGTCAAGGGTGTCGTTGACGCGCAGGACATGTCGCTGAACGTGTCGCGCGAAATCCTGCAGCAGGATCGGCAGATCAAGGCCATCCGCCGCCGCCTGACCAAGAAGGTCCTCTCCACCATCAAGGAGCTGCAGTCCGAACGGCCCGACGACTACCGCAGCTTCTGGACCCAGTTCGGCAGAGTCGTCAAGGAGGGCCTGCTGTCGGACTTCGACAACCGCGAAACCCTGCTGCAGATCTCCTCATTCGCCTCGACGCACAGCGAGGAGGAGGCCACCACCCTCGCTGAATACGTCGAGCGCATGAAGGAGGGCCAGGAGCAGATCTTCTTCGCCACGGGGGAGACGCGGCAACAAATCCTGAAGTCCCCGCACCTCGAGGCCTTCAAGGCCAAGGGCTACGAGGTGCTGCTGCTCACCGATCCGGTCGACGAGGTCTGGGTGGGAACCGTGACCGAGTTCGACGGCAAACCGCTGCAGTCGGTCGCCAAGGGCGAGGTGGACCTCAGCTCCGAGGGCGAGGAGAGCGAGGCGGAGCGGGAGGAACAGCAGAAGGACTTCGCCGACCTGCTGGCCTGGATGAAGGAGACGCTGAGCGACCACGTCAAGGAAGTGCGGCTCTCCAGCCGCCTGACCGACTCGCCGGCCTGCCTGATCACCGACGCCTTCGGCATCACCCCGGCGCTCGCGCGGCTCTACCGGGCGTCCGGCCAGGACATCCCGGTCGGCAAGCGGATCCTCGAACTCAACCCGAACCATCCGCTGGTCACCGGCCTGCGCCAAGCGCACCATGACCGCAGCGACGACCCGTCAATCGCCGAGACGGCCGAATTGCTATACGGCACAGCGCTTCTCGCCGAAGGCGGAGCGCTCGACGATCCGGCGAGGTTCGCCGAGCTGCTGGCCGACCGATTGACCCGCACCGTGTAGGCCGCCGGCATTCTCGACAATCGCCGGAGATGACGGCGATTGAAAGCGGGTTTGCTGGGATAATCACCTCCCATGGCTGAGTTTCGCGTCATCGACCCACGTGGGAGGGTCGTCGCGACGAAGAATTTTGCCGGCGCGGAGTCCGCGTACGCCTGGTTCGTCGACTCCGTCGGCGGCAACACCGAGCTGGGCTGGCGCATGGAGGTCAACGATGACGGGCAGTGGGCCCACTTCGACGACACCCAGGGTTTCACCGCGCCCGTGAGCCATCGCCCCCGTCGGCGCTGATCACGTTGCGCGTCAGCCACCGGGTCCGATCACGAAGCAGCGGGCGCCGCTGCCGCTGGTGAGCAACACCTCTTGAACCGAGGACTCCGCGATCGCGGGGAAGCCGAAGCGATGCACCTGCTGGTCGGCCCCGATGTCGGCGTCCTGCGACTCGTTGGTGCCGTCCTTCTTGCGCACCAACGCCGTCACCTTGTCCGGGTTGGGCGGGTTCTTCGGGTCACGGAAGTACCACACCTCGATCCCGTTGCCCGACGAGTCGCCGCGCCAGCCGTCGGAGTAGTAGCACGCGGGATTCCCCTCGGCGTCGGGCGGCGGTGGCCGGCATATCGACAGTCCGACGCAGTCCGGCGCGCTGGTGCTACTGGGTGTGCTGGACGAGGCGATCGGGCTGGGAGCAGCCGACGCCTTCGTCGCGCTCGAACTGGACGCGGCCGGCGGCGCGGCGTGCTGCGACCCGCACGCCGTGAGACCGGTACCCACCATGGCGACGGCGGCGACGGTTCGTGTGATGGGAGCGAACATCAGTGGCACACTTCGCACGGAGCGGCCTGGGCCGGGGGAGTGCCGGCAATTCCGACGGCGATTGCTGCAGTGACCAGTAATCCACGAAGCATGTTCGCGAGCCTTCCGTTAGCGCAAGCGGCGGTGGTTGCTGCCGACTACAGAGCTAACACCCTGACGCGGTCGCCCAGCAAGGGGCAAGCCACACGTAGGCTCCGAGGATGCACGTCGACGCGATGACGGTCCCGCAACCGCTACACCAGATCGGCGAGCTGGCCCGGCGAACGCAATCGGCCGGCTTCTCCGGTTTGTTGTTTACCGAGACGGGGCGCACGGCCTATCTCAACGCCGCCGTCGCGTCGCAGGCCGCTCCCGGCCTCGAGCTGTCCACGGGCGTGGCGGTGGCCTTCCCGCGAAGTCCCTTCATCACGGCGGCCACGGCCTGGGAGCTGCAGGAAGCGACCGGCGGCAACTTCCGGCTGGGGCTCGGCACCCAGGTGCGCACCCATGTCGTCCGGCGTTACGGTGTGGCGTTCGAGCGGCCCGGCCCGCGGCTGCGCGACTACCTCTTCGCGGTCAAGGCGTGCTTCGCCGCCTTTCGATCCGGGACGCTCGATCACCACGGCGACTTCTACGACCTCGACTTCATCACCCCGCAATGGAGCCCGGGTCCCATCGACGCCCCCGATCCGAAAGTCGATATCGCAGCGGTCAATCCGTGGATGCTGCGGATGGCGGGCGAGGTGGCCGACGGGGTGCACGTGCATCCCATCGGGGAGCCGGGCTACATCGCCCGGCACGTGTTGCCGAACATCGCCGACGGGGCGGCGAAGGCCGGGCGCTCACCGTCGGACCTTGCGGTGATCGTGCCCGTGATGACCATCGTCGGTGACACCGACGAGGAGCGCGACAAGCAACGAGAAGGGGTGCGCGCCAGCATGGCCTTCTACGGCAGCACCCCGAACTACGCGTTCATCTGGGACCAGGCCGGGTTCGAGGGCACCACGGCCCGGATCCGCGAGAAGCAGAAGGCCGGTGACTTCGCCGGCATGGCGGCCCAGGTCAGCGACGACCACGTCGCCGCCTTCGCGACCGAGTCGACGTGGGATGGGTTGGCCGACGCGCTCACCGAGAAGTACGCCGGAAAGGCCACGCGCCTGGTGCTTTACAACGCCGTCGGCGATCCGGAACGGTTCGAGCGGTACGGCGAGGTGGCCCGCCGCATTCAACACGCCGTCAGTGACTGAGCTGAATCGCCTTGACCACCAGCAGCAGTGCGCCGACGATCAGGTAGGCGCGCAAGGCGATCATCCCGAGCCGGGTGCCCGGTGACCAGGTGACTGGTTCGAGCAGCGTCAAGGGCGGCATTCGCCACGTATTGCGGTCTACCCCGCGCGCCGGAAGCCGCGCCGCGGGCGCTGCAGGCTGACGGCGCGACATCCAGCGCAGCACCGGTACCGCCGCCGCCGCGAGTATGGCCAGTGCCAGGGCCAGGTAGCCGGCCACCGCCACGACGTTGAGGTCGCGGAACAGCGTGGTGGTCATCAGGATTCCCGACAACAGCAGCAGCGTGCCGACGATCAACCCGGCAACCCAGTTGAGCCACGGCCGATTGACCCACGGCCCCAACACCTCTCGGTCGTTGCACAGCAGCAGTAGAAATACGCTGGCGCTGGGCAGCAATAGGCCGGCAAGGGCCTGCACGGCGGTGGTGATCAGCCCGAGCGGGGCGCCGGGGATCAGGACGATGGCCGCGGCCACCACCACCATCGCGGTGTAGGAAAAATAGAACTGTTTGGCGTCTGCGAACCCACGGTGCAGCGAGTGCTTCAGGCCGAACACGTCACCGAATGCGTAGCTGGTGGCCAGGGTCACCGCGGCGGCGCCGATGATGGAGGCGTCCATCAGCACGATGGCGAAAATCCAGCCGAGCGTCGCCCGGTGTTCGCCCAGCAGGTGCGCGGTCGCCCCGGCGTCGGTGAAACCGCCGACGCTGCTGGTGGAGCGTGCCGCCCATTCGCCGGTCATCACGAGCGCCGCGGCGCCGATGACCACGACGAAGGCGCCCAGCACGGTGTCGGCGCGCTCGTATCCGATGAACCGCGGGGTAATGCGTTTGTCGACGACGTTGGACTGCTGGAAGAACAACTGCCAGGGCGCCACGGTGGTCCCCACGATGGCGATGATGAGCAGCACCGCATCCGAGCTGACGCCTCCCGAAATGGTGGGCACCACTAAGGATTTCGCCGCCTGTGCCCACTGCGGGTGGGACATCAGCAGCATTGGGATCTGCAGCAACGTGACGGCGATAAAGACGAACATCGCGCGCTCCCAGCGGCGGAAGCTTCCGCTCGCCATGATCGCGACCAGGGCCACCGCCGAGACCGGCACCACGACGTACTTGGAGATGCCGATGAATTCCGCGGCCAGGGTGATGCCGATGAATTCGGTGACGATCGTCAGGAAGTTGAGCAGGAACAGGTCGCCGACCGAGAACCAGCCCCAGCCACGGCCGAAGCGTTCGTTGATGAGCCGCGCGTGCCCGACCCCGGTGACCGCCCCGAGCCGCACCACCATCTCCTGGTTGACGATCAGCACGGGGATCAACAACAAGAGCACCCACAGCAGGGAGTAGCCGTAGTTCTGTCCCGCTTGGGCATACGTGGCGACGCCGCCGGCGTCGTTGTCGCCGACCATCACGATGATTCCGGGACCGACGATCGCCAGCAGCGTCAGCAACCGCGTTTTCCAGGTGCGGGCGTGCTCGGTTTCGCCGACGCTGATCCGACCGAACGCGCCCTCGATGTCACCGAGATGCGCCGTGTCGAGCACCGCGCTGCGCCGGTTGGTGTCCTCGCGACCTGTGCTCACAGCGGGTTACCTCCCGGCACGCGGGTGCCTTGGTCACCGGGGACCTCGCGAACGGGACGCGGCGCCGGTTCGCGCCGTCGCCAATCCTCGGGAATGGTCGCCTCGAGCACATCGTCGACGGTGACCACCCCCAGCACGCGGTCCTGGTCGTCGACCACCGGGATGGAATAGAGGTTGAAGTCGGCCATCAACAGTGCGATGTCCGTCAGATCGGCGTCCGCCGTGACCCGCACCGGGTCCGAATCCATCAGTCGCTCAAGGACTTCCCCGGCCGGTGCCTGCAGCAGGGCGATCACCGAGACGACGCCGTCGAGCCGTCTCTCCTCGTCGATCACATGCACCTTGATCAGCGCCTCCGGCTGTATGGTGCGGGCGTTCGCGATCAGGTTCAGCGCTTCCGCCGCGGTGATCGAGGCGGCGCAGGAAACAAAGTCGACGTTCATCAGCCCGCCGGCGCTTTCGGGATTGAAGCCCATCAGGGTGATGACCTTGGTGCGCTGCGGGCCCGGCATCAGATCCAGCACGCGCCGGCGGCGCGACTGGCGCAGGTCGGCGATGGCGTCGGCAGCGTCGTCGGCCCGCATCCGGCCCAGCAGGGCGGCGACCTCGTTGTCAGGCATGCCGTCGAGCAGCCGGCTGGCCTTCTCCGGCTCCAACTCCTCGAAGACGTCGGCTTCCAGCTCGGGGTCGCTGCGCACGCGGTCGAGGATCTCGCCGCCCTCGGCCTTGTCCGCCTCTTCGAGAAGGTCGGCGATTTCGGCGGCTTTGAACTCGCCGAATCGGTCCGACAGGCGCCGGACGGCGTCGGACCGAGCGTCACCGATCAGCGGCTCGAACGCCTTCCAGTCGCGAGCCGCGTGTCCACCGGACTGCTTGATCAGCCCGAACAGCCGGGGTGGCCGTCGGGTGTCAACCCGCGTAAGCATCCATCCGGCGCCGGTGTCCTCGAGCTCAACGTCGTAGGCGCGGATCAGCTCGACGTTGGCCACGTCGATCAGCCGATGTCCCAACACGTCGGTGCGCAACAGCACCTCGCCGTCCCGGCGCTCGAAGCCGCGAAGGTCAACCTTGTTCTTGGTCAACAGGACTCGGTCGGCGGCGTACTCATCGATGGATTTGTCGCCGATGAACACCCGCCGGCCGCCGACCCCCGCCACGATCCCGGTCACGAGCGGGTACTCGTCCGCGCCCCGCAGCCGCACGATCACGTCCTCGACGCGGCCCACGGTCTCCCCGGCGCGGGCCAGCACCGGCGCGCGCAGTAGTTGCGAGAGGTGGATCACTGGTCGGCCGCCGCCTTCGGCCACCGTCTCCGATGCGCTCATTCGTTCCTCCTCGACACCCCGCGACCGACTCTCCGATCAGCCTGCACGAAGCCACGTCGCGACGTCGTGTGCAGGTACGGCTTACCGCCAGGATCGGTGATGGTGCAAGTGTGGTCGCTTCACCGGGTTCGGCCGCAAGATCGTACGCCGGGGCCGCAGCGAGCGACTACCGCCGCCGGGTGAACGGCGGGCGGCTATTGCGGTGCCATTGGTTGCCGATCTTCCCGGCGATCCGATTGGCGATGCTGGCGCCACCGATGTCGGGCCAGGCGATATGTTCGCGGCGTGACCGCAGTCGACTTCTCCTCCGTAGCCCCGATCGTCCCGGTCCGGAATCTCGACGTCGCTTTGGCCCGCTATCGACGACTCGGCTTCGCTGCACGTGCATACGACGGACCAGATCGTTACGGCTTCGTCGACCGCGGATCCGTATCCATTCACCTCACCGAGTGGGATGAGCACGACCCATTGCGAACCGCCGCAAGCGTGTACCTCTATGTCAGTGATGCCGACGGCCTCTATGCGGAGTGGGCGGCGCTGGAAGGCCTTGAGGGCCGCCTGATCCCCCCGCAGGACACTCCCTATGGGCTCCGCGAATTCGCCTATGTCGATCCGGACGGCACGGCGCACCGCGTCGGTTCGCGCGGCCGATCAAGCTGATACCGCGGGCTTTTCGTCCGCCGGCGGGGCGGACGCGGCCTGGCTGCGGGTGAGCGCCACCGTCGCCGCCGCCATCACCACGACCGACAGGACCAGTGCCACCATGCCGATGTCGTTGGTGCGCAGCGTCTCACCGAGCACGGTGACACCGAGCACCGATCCGACGACGGGCTCGGCGACGGTCGTCGCCGGCAGCGACGCGGTGAGCGGGCCCGCCCGAAACGCCGATTGTTCCCAGGCGGTGGCCGCGATCGCGACGACCGCCCACACGTACACCTCGGGTGTGCGCAGCAGGGCCGGGATGCCGCGGTCGAGCTGGTCGACCACACCCTTGGTCAACACGGAGAACAACCCCCACAGCGAGCCGGACATCAAACCCAGCAGCATCGCGCCGACCGCACCGGGGAACAGGCGCGCGCCGACCACGCACAGGATCAGCGCCGGGCCCATGACCAGCGCCACGATGGTCCAGGTATGCAGAGACCCTCGCGGAGTGCCCTCCTGCGGGTCGCCGACCGTCACCACCACCGCGACCGCCGCGGCCAGCAGGACGGCCCAGACCGCTTGTCGCGCAGTGATTCTCCGATGGTTGATCCGCGCGCTGATGAGCAGCGCGAACAGCAACGACGTCACCAGCAGCGCCTGAACGAGCACGACGGAACCCATCCCCAGCGCGGCGGCCTGGAACCCGAAACCGGCGCCGGCCACCAGGCTGCCCGTCCACCACTGCCGATCGCGCAGCAGCCGGCGAAACAGGGCGACGGTGCCAACAGGCTTGTCGGTGACCTCTTGGGCGGATCGCTGCTGGATGACGTCTCCGATACCCACCATCAGGGCGGATGCAACCGCCAAGACCGCCGCGATATCCGTTTTGCCCAAGCGGACCTCCTGTGTATCCGGCGTTGCGACCCTAGACTTCTGGACGGTACGCGACACGGCGTTTCGAGGGGATGCACGCCATGAACGACACGAACGCCCGGATCGGCGTGCTGGCCACCGAGGCGATCGATCTGCTCATCGAGGCCGTCGACCAGGTCTCACCGGAGCACTGGGACCAGCCGTCCAACCTCGAAGGTTGGAGCGTGCGCGAGCTGGTCGGGCATGTCACCGGCAGCGCCGCGAAAGTCGTGACCCTGGTTGAAGACGGCGAGCTCTGGGACCGGCCGTCGCAGCCTTCCGACTGGATGTGCGACAACCCGGCGGAGCGGCTGCGCGAGCTGGCAGGGCGGCTGGCCGCGGCGTTGCCGGCCGCCGAATTCGACGGACCGCGGAGATCCCCAGAAGGTGAAGTCCCGCTGCGCCGAGCGCTGACCTATCCGGTGTCGGACCTGGCCATGCACGCTTGGGACATTCATCGTTCCCAGGGCCGACTGATCGAGCTGCCCGGGGACCTGCTGGAACTGTGCCGCGGGCTGGTGGAGTCGGTCCCGGAGCACCTGTTGCGGCGACCAGCGGGCTTCGGGCCGGCCCAACCCGCGCCGGGCGATGCGACGCCGACCGCCCGACTCATGGCGTTCCTCGGCCGTTCGGTCGACGTCGAGGCGTGAGTTCGAGTGCCGCACAAGGGTTTTGCGGCTGAACCGCACTGACCCCCGTCACTAGTGTGACGGGTCAGCTGTTGCGGCTGATCTTCAGCGCGGTGGTGATCATCGGTATTTGCAGCGGCAGCCGGGCGAAGGCGGCGATCCGCATGGGCCAGGGTTTGTTCCACCACAACCGGCACATGTTGACGTTCGCCGGGAACACCCCAATGAACAACGCAGCCGCCGCGAGCGCGGCCAATCGGCGGGTGCGTCGGGGGACCAGCGCCGCGCCGACGCCGATCTCGGCCACCCCGGAGGCGTAGGTGTAGAACCGGGCGCTGCCCGGTAGCTCGGCGGGGACGATCGTGTCGAACGGCTTGGGCGCGAGGAAGTGCAGCGTGCCTACGCCGACGAGCATCGCCGCGACCCGGTACGCGGCGGTCTGGGTGGTGTCGGGTTTTGCGAGGGGTGTGGTGCTCATCGCGCGAGCGTAACGCCGCAGTCGCGGGCCCGCCGATCGGGAGCCGCGGCGTTACGCTCGAGGCGATTAGTGTAAACTCGGCGCGACATATCTTTCACGCCCACGACAGTTCGAGGATGAAAAGCATGGCCACACCCGTCATTGTCGGAGCGGTCCGGACGGCGATCGGCCGCTCCTTCAAGGGCACGCTCGTCAACACGCCGCCCGAGACACTGATCACCACTGTGCTTCCGGAGGTCGTTCGCAGGTCCGGCGTCGACCCGTCCGACATCGACGACATCATCTTCGCCGAATCCCACTACGGCGGCGGCGATTTGGCGCGGTATGCGGCCACCGCGACCGGCATGGAGGACATTCCCGGGCAGTCGGTGAACCGGCACTGCGCGGGCAGCCTGACCGCCATCGGCAACGCCGCGGCCCAGATCGGCTCCGGGATGGAGCGCGTGCTCATCGCCGGCGGCGTGCAGTCGCTGTCGATGACGCCGCTGACCAACTGGCGCATCCCCGGCCCGGAGCTCAAGTTCGAGGAACGCTGGATGCCGCCGACTCACGTCGAGACGCCGGACGCCCCCGCCAAGGACATGTCGATCACCGTGGGCTGGAACACCGCCCAGGCGGTGGGCATCAGTCGCGAAGAAATGGACGCCTGGGCCGCCCGGTCACATCAGCGCGCCATCGCGGCCATGGACGCGGGCAAGTTCGTCGACGAGATCGTCCCGCTGAAGGTCACCCAGTTCGACGGTTCGGTCACCGAGTTCTCCGTCGACGAACACCCCCGCCGGGACACCACCGTGGAGAAGCTCGCCGCGCTCAAGGTGCTGCACCCGGAGATCGAGGGGTTCTCGATCACCGCCGGCAACAGCAGCGGCACCAACGACGCCGCGGCGGCGGTTGCCCTCGTCGACCGCGAGTACGCCGCCGCCGAGAACCTGAACGTGATGGGCACCGTCCGGGCGTGGGCCGCCGCGGGCGTCGCCCCGCGGGACACCGGCCTGGGCGCCGTCAAGGTCATCGGCAAGGTGCTGCAGCGCGCCGGCCTGTCGGTCGACGACGTGGCGCTGTGGGAGATCAACGAGGCGTTCGCATCCGTGCCGATCGCGGCGTGCCGGGAGTACGGCATCGACGAGGAGAAGGTGAACTTCTCCGGTAGCGGTTGCAGCCTCGGGCACCCCATCGCGGCCTCGGGTGCGCGCATGGTGACCACGCTGGCCTACGAACTGGCCCGCAGGGGCGGCGGCATCGGCGTCGCGGCCATGTGCGCCGGCGGTGGCCAGGGCGGCGCCGTGGTGATCGAGGTTTAGCGGCGATCGCGAGGGCGGTGAAGCCGGGCGAAGCGGGTCGCCGCCACCAAGCTGTAGCGGCTAGTTGCAGTACGTGTAGCCGATGAACTGGGTGCCGCGGGTGTCCCCGCTCGAGTAATTGGCGAAGTGCACCGCCGGCTGCCCGTTGTATTGGGTGTTCATCTTCTGCACGGTCGGTGGCGGGACGCCCTTGGGGAACGCCAGGATCATGTCGGCGAAGATGTTCAGGCCGACCTGGCAGATGGCCTCGCGCCGCGGCGGCTGTGGATTCCAGGCATGCACGACGACCGGCTCGGTGAGCTGATACCCGGCCGCGCAGTTCGGGTCGCAGACCTTGAATACCGCCGTGCCGGTCCCATCCGCGCCCTGCGGGCCCCACGAGCTCCACGACATGTCTTGCAGCGCAACGGCGACGCTCGCGCACCCCAGGACGTTGAGGCGTTTGGGACGCTCGACCGGCGGAACCGACAGGTTGTAACAGCCCGGGATGGCGAAGCTCTGCGGGGGCGCGGGCTGGGTGGTCGGCCGCCCGGCGGTTTGGTTGCCCTGCGTCAGCTTCAGCACCACGAAGGCCAGCACACCGGCCAGCGCTACCGCCGAGACAACGCCGATGACGATCAGTCGCCCCCGTGGAATGCTTCGCAACCGGCTCAATGAAGGAACGTTTCCCCCGCTCACGTTCACCAGATTACGGCCGAACCCCTCCGTTCGGGGCGGTGCCCGCAGGCATCGAGTTGGCAGGGTAAAGTTGGTCAACACTGCCAACTTAAGGAATGTGATGGCGTTGCAGCTGACGGATGACCACGACCTGGCCGCGCGGCTGGCCACCGAGGCCGGGCGGCTGCTGCTCACGGTCCGCGATGAGTTCGCCGACGCCGAAGCGAGTGAGCGGAAAGCCGCGGGGGACAAGCGATCCCATGACTTCTTGATGGGAGCGCTGGCCGACGAGCGCCCCGACGACGCGGTGCTGTCCGAGGAGGGTGTCGACAATCCGGTCCGGCTGCGTGCGGACCGGGTGTGGATCGTGGACCCGCTGGACGGGACGCGGGAATTCTCCGAGCTCGGGCGCGACGACTGGGCGGTGCACGTCGCGCTGTGGGACGCCGGTGAGCTGGTGGCCGGGGCGGTGGCGCTGCCTGCGCAGGGCATCACCCTCGCCACCCCCGACGTCGCCACGCCGCCCGCCGCCAGGCGCCGCGGCGGCCCGGCGCTCACTGAGATCCTCTTGCGCCCGAAATCGATTGTGGTATAAGCGCTCTCAGCGCGTGACCGCCAGTACAGCCTCGGCCAACTCGGGACGGCAGACCACCAAATCCGGCAGCTTTGGATCGGGCTGGTTGTAAGCCAGCCCCGAGCCGTCGATGCGCGAGGTGTGCAGGCCCGCGGCCCGGGCCACGGCCACCGGGGCGGCCGAGTCCCATTCGAATTGGCCGCCGGCGTGCACGTACACATCGGACAATCCCTGGACGAGCGAAGCCACCTTGGCCCCCGCCGAACCCATTTCCACCAGCACGCCGTCCAGGGCGTCGCGGACGCTCAGCGCGATGGCGGGCGGGCGGGTGCGCGACACCACGATGCGCGGCTTGCCGGGGGCGCGGGCTGGGTGGTCGGCCGCCCGGCGGTTTGGTTGCCCTGCGTCAGCTTCAGCACCACGAAGGCGGCC
>NZ_LZIZ01000035.1:0-15552 GCF_001666915.1 Mycobacterium sp. E3339
CGGTGTCCGGGTGGGGTTGACCGTCTGCTACGACATCCGCTTCCCGGCGCTGTACACCGAGCTGGCCCGCCGCGGCGCCCAGCTGATCGCCGTCTGCGCGTCGTGGGGCTCGGGCCCGGGCAAGCTCGACCAGTGGACGCTTCTGGCGCGGGCCCGCGCGCTGGACTCGATGAGCTACGTCGCCGCGGCGGGCCAGCTCGGTGTACAGCGCCGGGAAGCGGATGTCGTAGCAGACGGTCAACCCCACCCGGACACCGTCAACCGTGATCACCACCGGCTCGCGGCCGGGCGCGACGGTGCGCGACTCGGTGAAGCCGAAGGCGTCGTAGAGGTGGATCTTGTCGTAATGCGTGTCCAGACCGTCCGGGCCGGCCGCGATCAGCGTGTTTTTCACCCGGCCGTCGCCGGCAGGGGTGAACATGCCGGCGACCACCGCGATCCCGCTGTCGGCCGCGATACGCCGCACACCCGTCGCCCAGGGACCGTCGACCGGCTCGGCGATCGGCCCCAGCGGAACCCCGAAGCGGCACATGGTCGCCTCCGGGAACACCACCAGCTTGGCGCCCGCGTCGGCGGCCTGGCCGCTGTAGGAGCGCACCAGCTCCAGGTTCGCGCCCGGATCGGTGCCGCTCAGTATCTGCGCCAGCGCGATTCGCATGGCCGCCAGCTTAGGCGCGGCGCCCTCAAGGCATTCTGGCGATCCACTCCGTGGTGAACCGCTGCTCGGCGGCCATCAGTTCGGCCAACCGGCCGCCGATGAAATTCTCCAGCTTGCCGCCGATGATCGGGACGCGGACCTGGACGGTGGCCCGAAAGGTCAGCCGGGCACCGCCCGTCTGGGCGATCGGCGACAGCACGGCGGTGCCGTTCAGATTGACCGGGGCATCCAGGATCGAGCCGACGACACAACCCTGCGCGGCCCCGTCGGCGACCGGGCCCCAGGTCTCCTCGCGCCGGATGCGCAGATCGCCGCTGTGCAGCTGCGTGACCATCCCGGGCAGCTTGTGACTGTGGATCACCTGGACGGTGACCACCTCGACGGTGTCGTCGTCGCCCGTTTCGCCACCCACCCGCATCGACTCCAGGGTGGCGACGTCGACACCGGATCCGGCCAGGCGAGCCCGCCAATAGGTCTCGTCCGTGAACGCGCGATGAACCTCTTCAACGCTGCCGTCGTAATCGGCCGACAAGTCGAATGAACGCGGCATAGCAGGTGAGGCTACCGTTACGGGCCATGAAATCCAGCGATGCCGGTTCGACATTCGCCGGTGCGCATGTCGCCGAAGCGGTGTCGCTCGCGCCGCTGACGACGTTGCGGGTCGGGCCGGTGGCGCGCCGCCTGATCACCTGCACCAGCACCGAACAGGTGGTCGCGGTGCTGCGGGAGCTGGACGCCGAAAGCGGTGGGGGACAACAACCCCCGGTCCTGGTGTTCGCCGGCGGCTCCAACCTGGTGATCGCCGACACGTACGCCGACCTCACCGCGGTGCGATTGGCCAACAGCGGCATCACCGTCGACGGCAACGTGGTGCGCGCGGAGGCCGGCGCGGTGTGGGACGACGTCGTGGTCCGCGCCATCGAGCGCGGCCTGGGCGGGCTGGAATGCCTGTCGGGCATACCGGGTTCGGCCGGGGCGACCCCGGTGCAAAACGTCGGGGCCTATGGCGCCGAAGTCGCCGACACCATCACCCGGGTCCGGATACTGGACCGTCGCAGCGGACAGGTCCGCTGGGTGCCGGGCGCCGAGCTCGGCTTCGGCTACCGCACCAGTGTGTTGAAACGGGCCGGCCACGAAACCCCTTGGGTGGTCCTCGAAGTCGAGTTCGCGCTGGACCCGTCGGGCCGCAGCGCGCCGCTGCGCTACGGCGAGCTGGCGGACGCGCTGGGGGCGAGCGGCGGGGAGCGCGCCGAACCGTTGAAGGTCCGCCAGGCGGTGCTGGCGCTGCGGGGCCGCAAGGGCATGGTGCTCGACGACGACGACCACGACGCCTGGAGCGTGGGATCGTTCTTCACCAACCCCGTCGTCGCCCCCGAGGCGTACGAGCGGCTGGCCGCGGGCGTGGACGGGCCGGTGCCGCATTACCCGGCACCGGACGGCGTCAAGCTGGCCGCGGGCTGGCTGGTGGAGCGGGCCGGCTTCGCCAAGGGCTATCCCGACGATCCGGCGGCCCGCTGCCGGCTGTCCACCAAGCACGCGCTCGCGTTGACCAACCGCGGCGGTGCCACCGCGGAAGAGGTGATCGCCCTGGCCCGCACGGTCCGTGACGGGGTCCACGCTGTGTTTGGTGTCACATTGCAACCGGAGCCGGTCCTGCTCGGCTGCAGGCTGTAGCTCCGAATCCGCCCGACCCCGATTTGTCGCGGCGGGGTCGATGGATTTTCCCCGGTATCTTTGACTTTCGTGAACACGTCGCGCAACCCGCAGCCGGTCAACCGGCGCGTGGCTTTGGCGACCCTCGGACTGGGGGTTTTCGCCCCCAGCGTGCTGGCCGCGTGCGGCGGCCCCGCGGCCAAACAGGCCGAGAAAAAGGAGCAGCCCGCCGCCAAGCTGAAGTTCCAGCCGGCCGATGCGACCGAGAACGTGGTGCCCATCGCGCCGATCAGCGTGGAGATCACCGACGGCTGGTTCCAGCACGTCGCGCTGACCAATTCCGCGGGCAAGGCCGTGGCGGGCAAGTTCAATTCCGATCGCACCGTTTACAGCACCACCGAGCCCCTGGGCTACGACGCGACCTACACCTGGAGCGGCTCGGCCGTCGGGCACGACGGCAAGGCGATCCCGGTCGCGGGCAAGTTCACCACGGTGTCACCCACCAAGAAGATCGGCGGCTCGTTCCAGCTGGCTGACGGCCAGACCGTCGGGGTGGCGGCGCCGATCATCATCCAGTTCGACGCCCCCATCGCAGACAAGGCCGCCGTCGAGAAGGCGCTGACCGTCACCACCAATCCGCCCGTTGAGGGCAGCTGGGCGTGGCTGCCCGACGAAGTCGGGGGGGCGCGCGTCCACTGGCGCACCCGCGAGTACTACCCGGCCGGCACCACCGTCAACGTCGACGCCAAGCTGTACGGCCTGCCGTTCGGCGACAGCGCCTACGGGGCCGACGACATCTCGCTGAACATCCAGATCGGTCGCCGGCAAGTGGTCAAGGCCGAGGTCTCGTCGCACCGCATCCAGGTGGTCAGGGACGAGGGCGTCATCATGGACTTCCCGTGCAGCTACGGCGAGGCCGACAAGGCGCGCAACGTCACCCGCAACGGCATCCACGTGGTGACCGAGAAGTACGCCGACTTCTACATGTCCAACCCCGCCGCCGGCTACAGCCACGTGCACGAACGCTGGGCGGTGCGGATCTCCAACAACGGCGAGTTCATCCATGCGAATCCGATGAGTGCGGGCGCGCAGGGCAACACCAACGTGACCAACGGCTGCATCAACCTGTCGACCGGCGACGCGGAGCAGTACTACCAGAGCGCGATGTACGGCGACCCGGTGGAAGTGACTGGAAGCTCCATCCAGCTGTCCTACTCCGACGGCGACATCTGGGACTGGGCCGTCGACTGGGACACCTGGGTTGCCATGTCCGCGCTCCCGCCGCCGACCGCGCACCCGCCGTCAACGCAGATTCCGGTGACCGCGCCGGCCACGCCGTCGACCGCGCCGTCCCTGTCCGGGACGCCCACGACCTCCACTTCACCGACCACGACTTCCAGCCCGGGGGCTAACCCCGGCGGTTAAAGCGGGTCGCCGAGGCCTGGTCGCGCGGCTTCATGACGATCAGGTCGAGGTCGACGTGCGGTGGCCGGGATGCCACGAACCCGATCACCTCGGCCACGTCGGCGGCAACCAACGGCGTGATGCCGGTGTAGACGGCGTCGGCGCGTTGCTGGTCGCCGTCGAAGCGGACCAGCGAGAACTCGGTCTCCACCGCGCCCGGCGCGATCTCGGTCAGCCGCACCGGCTTGCCCAGCAGTTCGCCGCGCAGCGTGCGGTGCAGCGCCCCCTGGGCGTGTTTGGCCGCCGTGTACCCGGCGCCGCCGTCGTAAACCTCAAGCGCCGCAACGGAAGTCACCGTGACGATCAGGCCGTCGCCGGAGTCGACGAGCTTGGGCAGCAGCGCCCGGGTGACCCGCAGCGTGCCCATCACGTTGGTCTCCCACATCCAGCGCCAGTGCTCGAAGTCGGAATCGGCCACCGGCGCCAGCCCGCGCGCGCCGCCGGCGTTGTTGACCAGGACGTCCACCCGGCTCAGCTCCTCGGCCAGCGACGCGACTTCCGCGTCGTCTGTGACATCGGCCACAATGGCCGTTCCGCCGATTTCCCTCGCCAGGGCGTTGATCCGGTCCGCCCGGCGCGCCACCACGACCACGTGAAAGCCCTGAACAGCGAGGGTCTGGGCGGTCGCCTCGCCGATTCCGGAGCTGGCGCCCGTGACCACCGCGACCCGTTCATTCCTGACATTTCCAGCCATCGAAACAACCTTAGTGAACGTGCTAAATTTTCGGGGTGCACCACAGCGCCCTGTCCAGCACCACCACCGCGTGTCTTTGCGCGGCGGGTGCGTGTTGTTGTCGCGCACTTCGCCGCTCCTGACTTTCAGGTGTGGCCAGTGACGGCCAACAAAAATCGGACAGAAGGACGCTCGTGCGCTCGAATACCCTTACCCAGACTCATCATTCGCCCAGCCGTGCCAGCTACAAGGGCCACCGCTCGGTGCGCCGTCAGATCGTGCCTCCGGCACTGCACATCGCCGACTCGGCGGCGGCCTCGGTCTTCCGGGCCGTCCGGTTGCGCGGGCCCGTCGGGCGTGACGTCATCGCCGGCGTCACCTCGCTGAGCATCGCCACCGTCAACCGCCAAGTCATCGCCCTGCTCGACGCCGGCCTGCTGCGGGAACGCGCCGACCTGGCCGTCTCCGGGGCCATCGGCCGCCCCCGCGTGCCGGTCGAGGTCAACCACGAACCGTTCGTGACGCTGGGCATCCACGTCGGCGCCCGGACCACCAGCATCGTGGCCACCGACCTGTTCGGCCGGACGCTCGACACCGTCGAGACGCCGACGCCGCTCAGCCCCGCCGGGCCCGCGCTGGCCTCGCTGGCCGAAAGCGCCGCCCGCTACCTGCGGCGCTGGCATCGACGCCGCCCGCTGTGGGTGGGTGTCGCGATCGGTGGCACCGTCGACAGCGCCACCGGTCACGTCGACCACCCGCGCCTCGGCTGGCGGCAGGCGCCCGTCGGCCCGGTGCTGGCCGACGCGCTCGGGCTGCCCGTCTCGGTGGCCTCCCACGTCGACGCCATGGCGGGGGCCGAGCTGCTGCTCGGGTTGCGGCGCTTCGTGCCCAGCTCACCCACCAGCCTCTACGTCTACGCCCGCGAGACGGTGGGCTACGCGCTGGTGATCGGCGGCCGGGTGCACTGCCCGGCCAGCGGTCCCGGCACCATCGCGGCGCTGCCCGCCCACTCCGAGTTGCTCGGCGGCAGCGGACAGCTGGAATCCACGGTCAGCGACGAGGCGGTGCTGGCCGCCGCCCGTCGGCTGCGGATCCTGCCTCCGGTGCCCGCGGGCCGCGCCAACGCGTCGGCCAACGGCCTCGCCGACCTGCTGCGGCTGGCCCGGGCCGGCAACGAGCCGGCCCAAGAACTGCTGAACGAGCGGGGGCGGGTGCTCGGGGAGGCGGTGGCGTTGCTGCGCGACATGCTCAACCCCGACGAGCTGGTGGTCGGCGGTCAGGCCTTCACCGAGTATCCCGAGGCGATGGAGCATGTGGAGGCGGCGTTCGCCGAGCGCTCGGTGCTGCCGTCGCGCGACATCCGGGTCACCGTCTTCGGCAACCGGGTGCAGGAGGCCGGCGCGGGAACCGTGTCGTTGGGCGGGCTCTACGCCGATCCGCTCGGCGCGATGCGCCGCGCCGGGGCGCTGGGCCCGCGCCTGCGCGACATCGACGAGCCTTCCGCTTAGCGCGAACCCCTGTCCTGGGCGTTGGGCTGGTGGGCGCGGCGTCCTGTAAAGATGACAGAGTGCGGCACGATGACGTCTTCCGGTTGAAACCGCGCCGCGTCGCAGTGCTGGCGGTGCACACCTCGCCGCTGGCCCAGCCGGGTACCGGCGACGCCGGGGGCATGAACGTCTACGTGCTGCAAACCGCGTTGCACCTGGCGCGGCGGGGTATCGAGGTGGAGATCTTCACCCGGGCCACCGCGTCGGCCGACCCCCCGGTCGCGCGGGTGGCGCCCGGCGTGCTGGTGCGCAACGTGGTGGCGGGGCCCTTCGAGGGCCTGGACAAATACGACCTGCCCACCCAGCTGTGCGCGTTCGCCGCCGGGGTGTTGCGCGCGGAGGCGTCGCATGAACCGGGCTACTACGACATCGTGCACTCGCACTACTGGCTGTCCGGCCAGGTGGGCTGGCTGGCCCGCGACCGCTGGGCGGTGCCGCTGGTGCACACCGCGCACACGCTCGCCGCGGTGAAGAACGCGGCGCTGGCCGTGGGTGACGCGCCCGAGCCGCCGCTGCGCACGGTCGGCGAGCAGCAGGTGGTCGACGAGGCCGACCGGCTGATCGTCAACACCGATGACGAAGCGCAGCAACTGATTTCGATCCACCGCGCCGACCCGGCGCGCATCGACGTCGTCCACCCGGGGGTGGATCTCGAGGTGTTCCGCCCGGGTGATCGCCGGGCCGCCCGGGCCGCGCTGGGCCTGCCGCTCGACGAGGACGTGGTCGCGTTCGTCGGCCGGATCCAGCCGCTGAAGGCGCCCGACATCGTGCTGCGCGCCGCCGCCAGGCTGCCCGGGGTGCGCATCGTGGTGGCCGGGGGACCGTCGGGCAGCGGGATGGCCTCCCCGGACGGCCTGCGGCGGCTGGCCGACGAGCTCGGCATCGCCGCGCGGGTGAGCTTCCTGCCCCCGCAGTCGCGCATGGACCTGGCCACCCTGTTCCAGGCCGCCAGCCTGGTCGCCGTGCCGAGCTATTCGGAGTCGTTCGGCCTGGTGGCCGTCGAGGCGCAGGCGTGTGGGACGCCGGTGGTGGCGGCCGCGGTCGGCGGCCTGCCGGTGGCCGTGCGCGACGGAGTCACCGGGACGCTGGTGTCCGGCCACGAGGTCGGGCAGTGGGCCGACGCCCTCGACCGGATGCTGCGCCTGAGCGCGCCGCAGGCCGAGGCGATGAGCCGCGCCGCCGCCGCGCACGCGGCCACGTTCTCGTGGGATAACACCACGGACGCGCTGCTGGCCAGCTATCGCCGCGCGATCCGCGAGTACACCGCCGAGCGTCGCGGGGTGGGCGCGTGACGTCCACCGTCGAGCGCGTCATCGAGGACGTGCTGCGCGCCAGCGGCCTGGAGTACTCGAAACACGATGGCGCGCACGGTGGCTTGTCGGGGCTGGTGGTGGCGCTGCCCGGCGAGCGCAGGCTCAAGACCAACACCATCCTGAGCATCGGCGAGCATTCGGTGCGCGTCGAGGCGTTCGTGTGCCGCAAGCCCGACGAGAACCACGAGGCCGTCTACCGCTTCCTGCTCAAGCGAAACCGCCGCCTCTACGGCGTGGCCTACACGCTGGACAAGGTCGGCGACATCTACCTGGTGGGCCGCATGTCGCTGGCATCGGTGGACGCCGAGGAGATCGACCGGGTGCTCGGGCAGGTGCTCGAAGCGGTGGATGCGGACTTTAATACCTTGCTGGAGTTGGGTTTTCGCTCGTCGATCCAGAAAGAGTGGGAGTGGCGGGTGTCGCGCGGGGAGTCGCTGAAGAACCTGGAGGCGTTCGCCCATCTCATCGACGAAGACGACGATGCAGTGGGGGAACCCCCAGCCGCGGAGCGGCGAGGGGGACGCGAAGCGCGATGAGGAGAAGTCGAGCAAATATCGACGAAGACGACGAATAAGCTAGCCGGCATGGGAGATACCGGCACGTTGGTGCTGCTCCGCCACGGCGAGAGCGAATGGAACGCAAGCAACCAGTTCACCGGTTGGGTCGACGTGGACCTGACCGAAAAGGGCCGGGCCGAGGCGGTGCGCAGCGGGGAGCTGCTGGCCGAGCACAACCTGTTGCCCGACGTGCTCTACACGTCGCTGCTGCGCCGGGCGATCACCACCGCGCACCTGGCGCTGGACGCCGCCGACCGGCTGTGGATCCCGGTGCGGCGCAGCTGGCGGCTCAACGAACGCCACTACGGCGCGCTGCAGGGGCTGAACAAGGCGGAGACCAAGGACCGCTACGGCGAAGAGCAGTTCATGACCTGGCGGCGCAGCTACGACACGCCGCCACCGCCGATCGAAAGGGGCAGCGAGTTCAGCCAGGACACCGACCCTCGCTACACCAACATCGACGGCGGCCCGCTGACCGAATGCCTGGCCGACGTGGTGGCCCGGTTCCTGCCGTATTTCACCGACGTCATCGTCCCGGACCTGCGCAGCGGCAAGACGGCGCTGATCGTCGCGCACGGCAACTCGCTGCGTGCCCTGGTCAAGTACCTCGACGGGATGTCCGACGACGACGTCGTCGGGCTGAACATTCCCACCGGTATTCCGCTGCGCTACGACCTGGGCGGCGACTTGCGGCCGGAGGTGCCGGGCGGCACCTACCTCGACCCGGAGGCGGCCGCGGCGGGTGCCGCGGCGGTTGCCAGCCAGGGCCGGCGCTAGCCGCCGACCGCTCCCATCGGGAGTTTTTGAAGGCCTGTTTGCCGAACATCGCGTGAACGGGAGTGGAACACCTGAAGCGCAAAGTGTGACTTGTCCGATTTTGGCCTCGTTCCGCTAGGGCGGTGTTTCCGAAGATTTGTAGGATTTGCTATGTGACTGTGTTCTCGGCGCTGTTGCTGGCCGGGGTCTTGTCCGTGCTGGGGCTGGCCGTAGGGGTAGCAGCCGGGACCCGGCTGTCGTCGAAAGCGGCCCAGCGCAGGCAGCGCGTGAGCCCGGACTGGACCGGGATCACCGTCGCGCAGATGCTGCAACGCATCGTCGCGCTGATGCCGCTGGGGGTCGCGGTGGTGGATTCCCACCGCGACGTCGTCTACCTCAATGACCGGGCCGCCGAGCTCGGCCTGGTGCGCGACCGGCAGCTCGACGACCAGGCGTGGGAAGCGGCGCAGCAGGCGCTGAGCGGCGTCGACGTGGAATTCGACCTGCGGCCGGCCAAGCGGGCGGCCGGCCGATCCGGGCTGGCGGTGCACGGGCAGGCGCGGCTGCTCAGCGAGGAAGACCGCCGCTTCGCCGTGGTGTTCGCCCACGACCAGTCCGACTACGCGCGCATGGAGGCGACGCGGCGCGACTTCGTGGCCAACGTCAGCCACGAGCTGAAGACCCCGGTGGGCGCCATGGCCCTGCTCGCCGAGGCCCTGCTGGCGTCCTCGGACGACTCCGAAACCGTCCGCCGGTTCGCCGAGAAGGTGCTCGTGGAAGCCAACCGGCTCGGCGACATGGTCGCCGAACTGATCGAGCTGTCCCGGCTGCAGGGCGCCGAGCGGTTACCCAACGTGACCGAGGTCGACGTGGATACCGTTGTGGCGGAAGCCATTTCACGCCACAAGGTGGCCGCCGACAACGCTCAGATCGAGATTCGCACCGACGCGCCCAGTGGTTTACGGGTGCTGGGCGACGAAACGCTTCTGGTCACCGCGCTGGCCAACCTGGTGTCCAACGCGATCGCCTACTCGCCGCCGGGTTCACCGGTCTCGATCAGCCGTCGCCGCCGCGGCGAAAACATCGAGATCGCCGTCACCGACCGCGGTATCGGGATCGCACTGGAAGACCAGGAGCGAGTCTTCGAGCGGTTCTTCCGGGGGGACAAGGCACGCTCGCGCGCCACCGGCGGCAGCGGGCTGGGTTTGGCCATCGTCAAACATGTTGCGGCCAACCACAACGGCAGCATCGGGGTGTGGAGCAAGCCGGGGACGGGATCCACGTTCACGCTGTCGATTCCGGCCTACAAGGACACTGACGAAGAACCCGAGCCACCGCAGGGTCGTGAAGTGCGGCCCAACAGGTCACAACGAGAGGAAGAACTGAGTCGATGACCCGCGCGTATGACGATGCAGAGCGCAGCGATGAGGAGGAATCGCGCTTATGACTAGCGTCTTGATCGTGGAAGACGAGGAGTCGCTGGCCGATCCGCTGGCATTCCTGTTGCGCAAGGAGGGCTTCGAGGCCACGGTGGTGACCGACGGCCCCGCCGCCCTCGCCGAATTCGACCGCGCCGGCGCCGACATCGTGCTGCTCGACCTGATGCTGCCCGGCATGTCGGGGACCGACGTGTGCAAGCAGTTGCGCGCCCGTTCCGGCGTCCCGGTGATCATGGTGACCGCGCGGGACAGCGAGATCGACAAGGTGGTCGGGCTGGAACTCGGCGCCGATGACTATGTGACCAAGCCGTATTCGGCGCGCGAGCTGATCGCCCGCATCCGCGCGGTGCTCCGCCGCGGCGGCGACGACGACTCCGAGATCAGCGACGGGGTGCTCGAGTCGGGACCGGTGCGGATGGACGTCGAGCGACACGTCGTCTCGGTCAACGGCGACACGATCACGTTGCCGCTCAAGGAGTTCGACCTGCTCGAGTACCTGATGCGCAACAGCGGCCGGGTGCTGACGCGTGGGCAGTTGATCGACCGGGTATGGGGCGCCGACTACGTCGGCGACACCAAGACCCTCGACGTCCACGTCAAGCGGTTACGGTCCAAGATCGAGGCGGACCCGGCCAACCCGGTACACCTGGTGACCGTGCGGGGGCTGGGCTACAAGCTGGAGGGCTAGACCCTGGGGATGAGTGGTCCGCGACTACTGGTTGGTTCGTTCGACGTGATGGTCACGCCGGTCTGCCCGACCAATCGGTAATGCAGACGGCGCCGGACGTCGTCGTCGATGGTGACGGTGAACGCGTACCTGCCCAGCTTCTCCAACTGAAGCAAGGGCATGTTGACCGCGAATGCCACCGACTGGGTTTCGCCCTCCTCGAGGTCGTGCGGTCGGCCAACGTTGAATCGGAACTGCGCGCGGAACGGCTCCCGCTCGCCGAATCCCTTGTCGACCTCGACCGGATGGCCGTCCTCGTCCGCCAGGTCGACGGTGACGGTGTGCTCTTCGTTGGTGGGGGTCCACGGGACTTCGGCGATGATTCCGAGGGCCAGCGAAACCGTGAAGGGGCCTGAGCGTCCCGCGGGAATGACGGCCCGGTCTACGCCGCCGCCCATGACGTACAACAAGTTGTTCTGCGCCTCGGCGTGGTTGCACAGAATTGCCGTTAACTCCATGGGTTGCTCCCGCATACGACAGTTGCTGGCTGGGCGGTCACACCATATCCGATCCGGCGGGGAAGCGGGATTATCGCGCCGCCCTGGCGCCCTCGCGATGCCCCTTCTTTTTCGCGTGGGTTGAGCAGCAATGCGTCATTTCGCAATGGAACCGGTCGCTGCATTCATGCGAACAATAAATTGACGCGGCCGGAAGCCAATCGGGGTCGGACAGGTCGCGCGGTCGGTCATTCGGATCGAACGTGTGGCCGCAATGCACGCAGGTCCTGACCTTGGTAGCCATGTCGTCAGGGTACGCGCAGAGGCGCTCAGTCGCTGCCCGTTTCTGCATTTCGCGGCATCGCCAAGTGTGCAATTCAACCGGAAATCGCCGGAGCCAGCGAATTACTTTTTGTAACTAATTCGGCCGTCGGCCGATGTCGACCGCGCCGCGGTTCGAGGCGACCGGTGCGGCCATCCCGATGAATTCGACAGGGCGGCAGGCCAATAGGCGCCAGATCGGCACTGGGCGGCGAAATCGCCTGCGGCGCAGGCCGTTCCAGGGCTGTGATGCCGGCCGGCATCGGCGAGTGGCCCCGGGCGGCTTTCGGCAAGCGGTGCGGTCACGGGGCCCGGGCGACGATGTGGTCCCGAACACACTGCGCACCGCAGGAATTAATTCGGCAACCATGACGTTCGGGGTAGCCGTGGCGCGCGACGAAATGCTCGAACGGGTGAACTGTCTTAGCATCAGCCCATTGGTCGACCCTGATCGGGGGGAACGGTGTTGACGCTTCTCAAGCGGGCATGGGTTCCCCTGGTCGTGGTCGTGGCGGTGCTCATCGGCGGCGTCGCGGTGGACCGCCTCAACGGCGTTTTCCCGGGGCCCGGCCTGCCCAAGCCCGATCCGCGGGATGCGACCCCGCCCTACGCCGCCAAGACCGCCGTCTACGAAATCCTGGGGCCACCCGGGACCACCGGCGTCGTCAACTGGATGGATGCCGACGCGCAACCGCAAAAGGCCAACTTCACCACGTTGCCGTGGTCGACGACGATCGTCGCCCAGATGCCCGGCATCTTCGCCTACGTCGTCGCGCAAGGTGACAGCCCCTCCATCGGCTGCCGGATCACGGTCGACGGCAAACTGGTCGATCAACGGCAAGCCGAGACGCGCAATGCGCAGGTCTCCTGCCTGGACAAGTCCGCATGACCGACAACACCAGCGACACCGACGAAATACCCGTCGCACAACCCACGGAAGTCGAGCACAAGCCGCGCATTGCCCGCGCCGTCCGCGTCCTGGCGCTGCCGATCGTCGTCTGCTGGGTGCTGATCGCGGTCGGCGTCAACGTCTTCGTCCCACAGTTGGAGAAGGTTGCCGAGGAGATCTCCGTTCCGCTCTCGCCGTCCGACGCACCGTCGGTCACCGGGATGAAGCACATCGGCGAGAAGTTCAAGGAGTACGACTCGGACAACCTCGTCCTGGTCACCCTGGTCGGTGATAAACCGCTCGGCGAGGACGCGCACCGGTTCTACGACGACCTGGTCAAAAAGATCCAGGCCGACCACGAACACGTCGAGCACGCGCTGAACTTTTGGGGACAGCGCTTCACGTCCTCAGGTGTGGAGAGCTACGACCATAAGGCCGCCTACGTCCAGGTCAACCTCAAAGGCGATCAGGGAGGGGCGGTCGGCGACGAATCCGTTGCCGCGGTGCGCAAGATCGTCGCGGACTCCAAGCCGCCCGCCGGCGTCAAGGCCTACGTCGCGGGCCAGGGAGCGCTGACCGCCGACGTGATCGTTGTCGGTGACAAGAGCCTGGCCAAGATCACCATCATCACGGTCGTCATCATCGCGATCATGCTGATGTTCGTTTACCGGTCCATCAGCACCGTGTTGCTGACTATGGTGATCCTCTTCGTGGGACTCGCGGCCGGCCGCGGCGTGGTGTCGCTGCTGGGCGAAACCGGCGTCATGGGGTTGTCGACCTTCGCCGTGAACCTGCTCACCTCACTCGCGATCGCGGCGGGTACCGATTACGCGATTTTCATGGTGGGCCGCTACCAGGAGGGCCGTGAGCGCGGTCTGGACCGGGAAGCCGCCTATTACGACACCTTCGCCGGTGTCAGCAAGGTGGTCCTGGGCTCGGGTCTGACCATCGTTGGGGCGCTGGCCTGCTTGAAGTTCACCCGACTGCCTTACTTCAGTTCGCTGGCGTTCCCGTGCGCGATAGGTCTGCTGGTGGTGGTGGCGGCCGGGGTCACGCTGACGCCCGCTCTCATCGCAGTCGCCAGTGGCTTCGGTCTTTTGGACCCCAAGCGCAAGTTCAACTACACCCGGTGGCGCCGCCTGGCGACGGCCATCGTGCGCTGGCCGGCGCCCATCCTCGCCATTTCCGTCATTCTTGCTATCGTTGGCGCCCTTGGTCTCGCGGGCTTCACCCCGCGCTACAACGACCTCTACTACCTGCCGCATACCGCCGCCTCGGTGCAGGCCTACGACGCGGCCGATCGGCACTTCACCCAGGCCCGTCTCAACCCGGACCTCCTGATGATCGAATCGGACCACGATCTGCGCAATCCCCGAGACATGCTGGTGCTGGACAAGGTTGCCGGTGCCATCTTCCGGGTGCCGGGCATCGAACGGGTGCAGAGCATCACCCGACCGCTCGGCCCACCGATCGAAGACGGGTCAATTCCGTTCCAGCTCAGCGTGCAAAGCGCGCCGATCCGTGACAACCTCAACTACCTGAGAGACCGCGTCGGCGACATCAAGAAGATCACCGGATTCCTCGACACCCAGATCTCCCTGCTGGAACGCCAGTACGCGATCACCCAGAAGCTCGCCAACGCGACGGACGACAGCGCAAAAACCACGGCGGAGACCGCCGCCATCACCGACGAAATTCGCGACCACATCGCCGATTTCGACGACTTCTGGCGACCGATCCGCAGCTACTTCTACTGGGAGAGGCACTGCTACGACATCCCGATGTGCTGGTCGCTGCGTAGCCTGTTCGACGCCTTGGACGGGTTTGATCAGCTCGCCGAGAAGTTCCACGCCCTCACCGGCGATCTCACCAACACGGCCGCGGCCACGCGCGAATTGTTGGCGATCATTCCGGAGAACATCGCCGTGTCGAAGGCGATCCGGGATACGACGCTGACCATCTACAGCTCGTTCGACAGTCTGATCGACCAGTTCGACCGGCTCACCGATACCAATGCTGTGATGGGTAAGTCGTTCAACGACGCTCGGGTGGAGAGCCTGTTTTACCTGCCGCCGGAGATCTTCCAGAACTCCGATTTCCAGTTCGGGTTGAGCCTGATGGTGTCGCCCGACGGAAAGGCCGCGCGCTTCATCATCACTCACTCCCTGGACCCGGCAACCGCGGAAGGCATCAAGTCCGTCGAGCAAGAGCGCAACGCGGCCAAGGAGGCGCTGAAGCTCACCTCGCTGGAGAACGCCGACATCTACCTCGGCGGCACCGCCGCGACATTCAACGACATCGCCACCGGCGCCTGGTACGACCTGCTGATCGCCGCGGTGGCGTCGATCGTGCTGATCTTCATCATCATGGTTATCGTCACCCGCGCTCTGGTCGCGGCGGGTGTCATCGTCGGCACGATCGTGCTGTCGCTGGGAGCGGCGTTCGGATTCTCGACGCTGATCTGGCAGCATTTGGGCCACTTCCAGTTGCACTGGGTGGCAACGGAATTCGCGCTGATCGTGCTCTTGGCGGTGGGGTCTGATTACAACCTGATGCTGGTGTCGCGGATCGAGGAGGAGATCGGGGCCGGCCTGAACACCGGACTCATCCGCGGCGTCGGCGTGACGGGTCCGGTGGTGTCCGCGGCCGGTGTGGTGTTCGCCGTGACCATGGCCGCGATGCTCTCCAGCGACCTGCGGGCGATCGGTCAGTTCGGTACGACGATCGGTATCGGTCTGATGTTCGACACCTTCGTCGTTCGGACGCTGATCACGCCGTCGATCATGACGCTGATGGGGCGCTGGTTCTGGTGGCCCAAGCGGGTGCGGGTCCGTCCGGCGAGCCAGATGCTTCGGTCCGTCGGGCCGCGCCCGCTGGTTCGTGCGCTGCTGTACCAACCGCGGCACGCGGTTGCCCGGGACGCGCAGAGCTGATCCTCGGCAACGAGCGTGCGGTCAGGGCTTCGAGTGTGCGCCGAGGGCGCAGATTTCGCCGATTCCCCGCCCAGGACGCACCCGCAAAGCCCCGGCCGCACACACGATCAGCGGGCGCGGATCACCTCGTCGGCCACGCCCAGCGCCAGCGCCATGATCGACACCTGCGGGTTGACCTCCGGGCA